>JARIAA010000045.1 GCA_029264635.1 Psychrobacter sp.
AATACAGAAACTCAATCACGCAGCTTAATTCTATTTATTAGGTGTCTGATGGTTGTGATGATTACCCTGCGTTAGCATAGGATTTGGCTTTTTTTGAGTAAAGTTAGTCTGGCTTTTTTGCCACGCATTTTGCCAAAATTCAGGATTCATAACGTTAACCTTTATTTTTTTTGGATTTATACAATATATTGGTTTCGATAAAAAAGTAGTAAAAAGAGTTATATCTTCAGTATTACCTATGAATATTCAATTTATCTATTTTAACTACTGAGTTTGATTTTTTAAGCGAACACTACTCCTATCCATTATAAATCCCTTAATTGCTCAATAAGCCAGCGGTGTATGCCACTGTCGCTGGTACGTGGATGCCAAGCGGCGATTACTTTGAAAGTTGGCGGCAAGGATTCTAATTTAATCTCTTTGACCTTGTTGTTTGGCAATAATCGTGAAGGATAAAACGCAATCATGTCGGTTGTGTATAGAATCTCTGGCACGGCGGAAAAGTTGGGGACTGACATAACAATATTTCGCTTAAGACCTTTTTCGGCAAACCACTGATCATGGGAGCCGCGCAAATTAGCACGCGAAGGCGAAACCACCAGCTGCGGGTGTGCTGCAATTTGTGCTAGTGTTAATACCTCTGTTGCGAACTCGTTTTTATAACCTGTAATACATAAATGTTGTTCTTCAAACAAAGTGACATACGATAAATTATCAGGAATAAACTCTGGAAAGGTAAGCAGTAAATCAAGTTCGCCTGCCGCAATAAGCTGATTGACGTTGTCTGAGGCAAAATCGCGCACAATCAATTTTAAATTAGGCGCTTCACGGCGCGTTATATTAAACAATTGCGGTAACAATGCCTGCGTCGCATAATCGGTCGCACTAATCGTAAAAACACCTTTATAGGTTTGCGGCGTAAACACATCTGGCTCCAAGAGCACCTCCAACTGTTTCAATATGTCGTCAATAGGTTGCTGCATCGATAGTGCTTTTGGTGTGGGCACCATGCTATTTCCTTGACGAATAAACAGACGATCATCAAATAGATCACGTAGCTTACGCAGCTGCTCACTGATAGCTTGTTGGGTTAGGCCCATTTTGCGTGCGACTTTTGACAGGTTCTTTAGAGCAAGCAATGCCTGTAGCACTCTGAGCTGTTTGATATCAAGCCGATTTATACCATTCATCATCTGTACCATTAATAATTGTCTCTTCAACAAGAAAACGTTGTTTCTAATTGTACCTCTAAAACGATATGCTGACTCATATTACTTAAGTGATCAATCAAACCTCAAAACAGTGGATATGTCTTAAATAATAAACCTATCCGTTTGGTTTAAAAGAGAATGTTATGAAACAAACTATTCCGAATACTAATACACTATTTTCGCCTGTAAAACTTGGGCCTTATACGCTTAAAAATCGTATTGTGATGCCACCATTGACGCGCTCTCGTAGCAGTCAGCCTGGCAATATTCCTAATGATTTAATGGCAAGTTATTATGCGCAGCGCGCTTCTGCAGGCTTTATGGTGACTGAAGGGACACAGATTGAACCCAGAGGCCAAGGTTATGCATGGACGCCAGGTATTCATACGCAAGCACAAATTGAGAGCTGGAAAAAAATTACTCAAGCGGTACATGCAAATGGCAGTATTATTTTTGCCCAGCTGTGGCACGTTGGCCGTGTGTCTCATACTAGCTTACAACCCAACCAAAATCAGCCTGTAGCGCCCTCTGCCATTACTGCTGATAATGTGAAAGTATTCATTGAAACAGGTCCAGGAGAAGGTGCTTTAGCTGATCCAAGTGAGCCGCGGGCACTGAGCACAAAAGAGGTAAGCGAGTTGGTAACGATGTATGCTCAAGCCGCTCGCAATGCATTAGAAGCGGGTTTTGATGGGGTGGAGCTGCACTGTGCCAATGGTTATTTAGTGAACCAGTTTATCTCTGAGCATACCAATAAACGTGATGATGAGTATGGTGGCTCGCTAGCGAATCGTTTGCGGTTCCTAAAAGAAGTGGTTGCTGCTGTCAGTGACGTGGTTGGTGCTGATCGTTTAGGCGTCCGTTTTGCGCCTCTATTTGCGAGTACCGATGAGGATCGTGTGTATTTAGGACTGGTAGAGTCAGATCCTCATCATACTTATATTGAAGCCGTTAAAGTACTTGAGAAAGCGGGCATCGCTTATTTGTCCATTGCAGAAGCGGATTGGGATAATGCACCTGATTTACCAGAGACTTTTTATCAAGCGGTTAGGGCTGAGTTTTCAGGGCGTATTATTTATGCGGGAAAATACACTGTAGAGAAGTCGATCACTATGTTATCTAAAGGTTATGGTGATTTATTTGCTTTTGGTCGTCCTTTTATTGCCAATCCTGATTTACCAGAGCGCATAGCTAATCATTGGCCGCTCAATGAGGTAGATCCGGCTACAATGTATGGTGGCACGGAAATAGGCTATAGCGATTATCCTTATTACCAAAAGTAGCTATTGAAATAAGGTCATTCGTGGCCTTATTTTTTTATAAAGTGAATACTGACTGATAAAAACAATCGAAAGTGGAGTAGATAAGATTAGTAGTGTAAAACCTCAGACTTATATAGCTTCCATAAACTGTCTTTTACTTTTTGACATCTCGTCTTTCAACCAGTCCTTAAATATGACCTTTGTTTCATCTTCATAAAAAGGATAATAGGACAGCAGAT
>JARIAA010000271.1 GCA_029264635.1 Psychrobacter sp.
TTTGATGTGCCGCCGCACCAGTACGAGTTTAGTCGCCTAAATGTTGACTATACGTTAACCAGTAAACGCAAATTAAAGCAATTGGTCGATGAAGGCATCGTTAGCGGTTGGGATGACCCACGTATGACGACCATCGCTGGTATGCGTCGCCGTGGTTATACGCCCGAGGGCTTACGTGATTTCAGTGAACGCGTCGGCGTGACCAAAGTAGATAGCGTTGTTGATTTTCGCCTATTAGAGTTTAGCATTCGTCAGTCATTAGAGACGACGACCGCGCGTGGTATGGCGGTGCTTAAGCCCTTAAAAGTGACGATTACGAATTTTGCGGAAGCAGTCAGTAGTTGGGAGTCGCAAAAAGCCGATAGCGTTCAGGCGCGCTGGGATGAGGACGCACAGACCTTATGGCTTACGCAGCCAAACCATCCAAATGTCGATATGGGCGAGCGTGAAATACCCTTTACCGAAACCCTTTATATAGATCAAGGTGATTACGAGATTGAACCGCCTGCAGGGTATAAGCGCTTGTCACCAGAAAAAAATGAGATTCGCCTGCGTAATACTTATGTGTTGGCAGTGAGTGAGCATATTACTGATGATAGTGGCAATGTGGTTGAGCTAAAGGCAACGATTGATCCTGCGACTCTAGGTAATAATCCTGAAGGTCGTAAAGTTAAAGGCGTCATTCATTGGGTATCGGCCAGCCAAGGCGTGCCTGCGACCGTACGCATGTATGAGCAGCTATTTAATGCCGAAGACCCAAGCGGCGTCGCTGACGTTCATCAAGCGTTAAATCCCAATTCATTGACTGAGCTTGACGCCGTAGTTGAGCCATCATTGGCTAATAGCGAGGCTGGCATGCGCTTTCAGTTTGAGCGTGAAGGCTACTTTATTGCAGACAGTAAAGACCACACAAGCGACAAGCCCGTGTTTAACCAAATTGTAAGCTTACGCGACAGCTATAAGCCAGCTTAATGATGCTAATCGCTCAATAACTCGTTGCTGGCTATATCTATGAAGAAACCAGATACGCACGTTTGTCGATACATTTAAAAAAGAGTGAAGAGATTATGATTAAAAAATCGATCAATCTAGCATTGCAAGGCGGCGGTTCTCATGGCGCCTTTACTTGGGGCGTGCTAGATCACTTTATGGAGGATGGCCGTGTCAGTGTAGAGGGTATTACTGGGACCAGTGCTGGTGCTATGAATGCAGCCGTTTTAGCACAAGGCTATATGGAGGGCGGCGCAGATGGCGCACGTGCGTCGCTTGAGAAGTTTTGGCGGCAAGTGGCGCGCATGGGCATGATGAGCCCAATCAAGCGCAGTCCTTTGAGCATCCTGACAGGTAGCTGGAATATGGATGATTCGCCAGCTTACCTGATGCTCGATTTGTTTAGTCGCGTGGCATCGCCTTATAATACCAACCCGTTAAATATAAATCCACTACGTGATTTGGTTGAGGCTACCATCGACTTTGAAAAGGTTAGAGCCTGTAGCGTGCTCAAGCTATTTGTGGCTGCAACCAACGTGCATACGGGCAAAATAAAAGTATTTAACCGTGAAGAGCTGACCGCAGATATGCTCCTAGCATCGGCGTGCTTGCCCTCCTATTTTCAAGCCGTTGAAATCGATGGCGTGCCTTATTGGGATGGTGGTTATGTGGGTAACCCACCTATGTACCCTCTGTTTCATACTACCAAGTCCAATGATATCGTCATCGTTCAAATTAACCCCATCGAGCGCAGTGAAACGCCAAAGAGTGCCGTAGAAATACAAAATCGTATTAATGAGATTTCGTTTAATTCATCTTTGCTAAGGGAGCTGCGAGCCATTGACTTTGTCACCCGTCAGCTGCGTAAAGACAATTTAGATAAAGAGTATTATTCAGAGATATTTGTACATCGCGTCGAGGCCACAGAACAAATCAATCCATTATCAGCATCTAGTAAAATAAATTCTGAATGGGCATTTTTGACCCACCTACGTGATATCGGTCGTGAGTCTGCCAAAGCTTTCCTTGATGAGCACTATGCAACGTTAGGTAAAGCATCTACCTTGGATTTGCAGAGTGAATTTTCATAATTGCACGACCAGCGGATTCATAGCTTAATATTATAAAATAAACCCAACAATAGTAGTTTGCAATTGTGCCCATTTCTAGTACGCTAGAGATGGGCTTTTTTATGAATAGCATTTTATACAGTAAATATTAAGGGTGTAGGCATGGCAAAATTTTTGAACACAAGCGGTACGACTTATCATTTAGAAGAGCTGATTAAAAACGCCTCTGATCGCCTGATTATTATCAGTCCATATTTAAAATTAAATGAGCGTATCAAAGAGCTGTTAGAGGATCGCAATCGGCTCAAGATTGATATCCGTATCGTTTATGGCAAAAACGATTTACAGCCAGAAGAGATCAACTGGCTTAAAAACTTAACCTTTATTCGTACCAGCTTTTGCAAAAACTTGCATGCCAAATGCTATCTTAATGAAAATGAATGCATTATCACCAGTTTAAATCTGTATGAATTTAGCCAAGTAAACAATAATGAGATGGGCGTGCTCATTTATCGAAATGAAGATGCCAAGCTATACGCAGATACTTATGATGAAGCCCAGCGTATTATTCGTATCAGTGATGAAGTAAGAATGTCACTTGAAAAAATCAGCGAAGCTGATAACAAAGCGGATGTCAATAGTCAGGCAAAAGCAAGTAAACCAGTAGAGATGGCTTCTCACAGCTCCTCTCACAGTAGTGCCAATCCTACAGAATTGACGCCAAATTACTCTAAACTCACAACTGCGAAGCTGGCTAAAGAATTGGGATTTAAGACCCAAGTGTTAAATGACAAACTGGTCGAGGTGGGCTATTTAAAAGAAAAAGATGGCGAGCTAGTATTAACAGATGCTGGACGCGCTGCTGGTGGTACAAGCAAGCGTGGTAAATTTGGAGAGTTTTGCTTGTGGGATGCAGGAATGGTGGTTTAGTTATTAGGTTGACTATAAACTTATTTACTTAGTAATAAATGGCATAACCGCATTACAATCCGTCACAAGACATTCATAACCAGTTTGTTAAGATAAAGTGGACTTTCACTTGCGTGCACTAAGTTATGGTTTAATAGCTTGACACGTCGATCATAATAATAGAGCGCATAAACCTACCTTATAGTTTGCGCTTATAACTTACACAACTAAGGAGCCAAGCATGGCACATTTACGTTTAGGTGATGAAGCCCCAAATTTTGACGCCAGTACCACAGAGGGTGATATTAATTTTTACGATTGGGCGAAAGATAGCTGGGTAGTGTTGTTTTCGCATCCTGCTGACTATACGCCAGTATGTACCACTGAGCTTGGGCGCACGGCGGCTCTAGGTGGTGAGTTCCAAAAGCGCAATGTCAAACCTATTGCTTTATCGGTTGATGGCTTAGAGGATCATAAAGGCTGGGCACGTGATATCGAAGAGACCCAAGGCAGCGCTGTCAACTTCCCAATCATCGCGGATTTCGATCGCAAAGTGGCAGATCTTTATGACATGATTCATCCAAACGCAGACAATACGGCGACCGTTAGAAGCGTTTTTATCATTGATCCTAAGAAAAAAGTACGCTTGACTCTGACCTATCCTGCCAGCTGTGGCCGTAACTTTGATGAGATTGTTCGTGTCATTGACGCGCTACAATTGTCTGATGAATATAACGTGGCGACGCCTGTCGACTGGCAAGAAGGCGATGATGTGATTATCCCACCAAGCGTAAAAAACGAAGATATTGCCGCCAACTACCCCAAAGGTCATACCGAGATCAAACCGTATTTGCGTACCACGCCTGCGCCGAATAAGTAAAGTAAGTATTAAACTGTAAATGAAACATAACAGGCCTCATAACTTAAAGTTGTGGGGCTTCTTATTATTCTTTTTACAAGGTCTCATAAGGTTTTGCTATGATGATAAGAGTAAGCTACGACGATGGTATAGTGAACTTACTCTAAAAATGTCACAGCGAGGCTAATAAAACACATAACGCTTTTATTTTATAGGGACTATACAAATTGTTGTTAACGACCATTTTTAGCTACCAGTATGAGCATCATAATAAAATCCATTAGCGTCAAGACGATGTTGATTAAAATACCAAGGAGTTTGCCATGAAAAAGCTATATTTAACCCGCACTGCCCCCAATCCGCGTAAAGCCATTATTTTACTGGCCTCAAAAGGTATTGATGTTGATGATATGGACGATATCGACGTGGTAGATGTTGATTTTGCTACTCGTGATCAGTTCTCAGAGGCTTTTACCAAGATTAATCCCATGCAGACCGTACCTGTCCTGACATTAGATGATCATACCGTACTCAATGACTCACAAGCAGTGTGTGAGTATCTTGACCGCGTCTATGGTGAGCGATCAGTGATGGGTAATGACGTGGTACAACGGGCGCAGGTCTGCTCTATGCGCCGTATTGCTGAGTTTGAAGTGCTATACAACCTTATGCTAGCCTTTCAACACAGTCATCCTTCTAAAGCCCAGCGCGTCGAACAAGTACCAGAATTTGTCGCGCCCTCGGTTGCACGTGCGGTCAAAGCGCTGTCTTATTTTGAAAACGCCTTAGAGGGTCATGATTATTTGGTGGGCGATCAGTTAAGTTTTGCCGATATTGTGCTATATCTTGGACTGGATTTTGGTAAAGCTTTGAAAGTAAATCCTAATGAACAAGGTGAGAATTTGGCACGTTTTTATCAGATGATGCATGAGCGTTTTAGCATTAAAAAAATGGCTAAAGCTGAATCTAAAGAAAACAAAGAATAAAGCTATCCCTTTAAAAATTCTATACTTGATACTTAAAAACTACTTGTAGTCATAGTAATATGCCAACCACTGATCATTGTCTTTACTCTCAATGCTCAATGGCTGGCCTTTTTTTATTAAAAAAACAGCAAACTACCATAACTACGGTAATCCTTAGCAGAGTCTGCCGCCACTTTCATCAATAAAAGCTTAAGATATAAAACCAAACATTTTCATTACAAAATTTACGTGGTTCGAAGTTATAGTAGTTAAAGTATTTTTAGAAGATTTGTAACATGACAGGTCATATTATGAAACCAATGTTGAGACTTATATTGTTGCCAAGCTTATTATCGGCAGGCTTGTTCTTAAGTGCCTGTGATGATAGTTCACTCATCAATGATGCAGGAGTTGAGGACAATGCGAATGCTGTTATGGTCAAAGACACTAAGAATGTACCTACTGCTAACCTGAGCGCGGAGGAGCAGATGATTTATAATCTTGCCCGTTATCGCTGGACATTAGCGAGTGCAACCGATAATAATGGGCAGCCATTGAAAAAGCTGATGGATATTAACGATCAAGTGACACTGTCATTTAATCAGTACCAAGGTCAGAACTCTATTAGCTATAGTGTTGGTTGCAATATGGCCAATGCCACTTATGAGTTACAAGGTAATAGATTAACGACTGATGCCGCCATGAGTACTAAAATGCTCTGTGATGATTTGAACGTAGCAGAAAACAGTTTAAACGAGATTATGCAAGGCATAAGTCAGTTGAGCTTAACGGAAGATAACACTTCTGCTATGTTGACCCAAAATACTGCTGATGCAACCTTAATGTGGATAGGCAAATTGACTGCGCAGGCGAAGTACAATAGTAAGGGCGAAACAGTATTTTGGGCAGTACGCGCCGCTACAACGCCATGTGTAGACAACAGCACACAACCATGTTTACAAGTAAAAACTGTCAATTACGATGACCAAGGCTTGAAGACAAGCGAGGGCGAATGGACTGAGTTTGTGGGTAGCATCGATGGCTATCAACATGACGAGGGGCGTGATGACGTATTGCGTCTACAGCGTTATGAGCTTAATACCTCAGATGCTAGCACTGCCTCAGACATACAATATGCTTATGTATTAGATACAATTATTGAAAGTACAGTCGTCAGCTAAATCGTTGAACTTAACGATCAAAGCATTAACGAAGGTTACCTAGATCTTCTTCGGTCAAACGCCAGCGTCCTTTTTTCTTAGAAGCGCCGCGTCCTCGCATTGCGCTATTCAATATCAGTTTATTCATCGAATGACTTGAGTGTGCATGACAAATAGCGCAGGCAAGACCATCAGCGGCATCTTGCTGTGGTACGACGTCTAAAGATAGTATGCGACACACCATCTCTTGCACCTGCTCTTTTGCGGCGGCACCATAACCGCAGACAGCTTGTTTGATCTGCCGCGCGGTATATTCTGATACTTCCAAATCCAGTGCTACCATTGCGGCAATGGCGGCGCCCCGTGCTTGTCCAAGCTTTAGTGCCGAGTCGGGGTTTTCTGCCATAAACACTTGCTCAATAGCCGTATAAATAGGTTCATTAGCGTATTTAAGATGATATTCAGTGATGCGCGTCAAACCATTAAATATTCGTTTGAGCCGTTCTGGCATCTCTTTAGTATCCGTGCGAATGGTGCCAGCATCGATAAAGGTTAGCTTATCGCCAGTTTGTTGCACAATGCCATAACCTGTCATACGCGAGCCAGGATCAATACCGATAATAATTGCCATAGTATGTGTCTTTCTTTCATTTTATTTTATCGCTTAAAAACAAGCCTTAAGTTTGATAGTATAGCAATCAATCCCCATATACATCATATGTTAGCCATTTTAATTTGCATGGCTTCAATTTTTTAGTTTTTATTGGATAGGACGACGCCTTATGGGTCAGATAGTTGGTATTGCCATCGTTTGGTTTATTATTGAGATGTTACTTTGGTACCTGATTGCTCAGTTTATTAGTGGGTGGTGGGTATTTATGTGGTTTATTATCGCCGCTGTCATCGGTATCTCTTTGATTCGAAAAGGGATGGTCGCGCTCAATCCAATGGCTCAGCAAATGAAAGCAGGGGGTATGATGAATCCTGCCATGCGTCCGCAAGAGTCAACTATGCTTAAAAGTGTCGCGATGGCAGCTGCGGGTATTTTGCTATTGATTCCAGGCGTCATCAGCGATGTATTAGCACTACTTGTGGTCTTACCACCCGTACAAAAGAAACTCAAAGATATGGCCAATAATTACGTCATGAACAATCAGCAAAAAATGATGGCGATGATGGCTAAGCAGATGGGTGGACAGATGGGCGCTCAAAACCCATTTGGTAGTATGGGAGGACAAAATCCATTCGGCGGTGCAGGCGGCATGAATGGACAAAACCCTTTTGATAAGCAATCACAAAATCCTTTCGGTAATGTCTTTAAGCAGCATACTACAGTTGATGGTACCGCCAAAAATATTCCAAAAGATGTCAAGAAAATCACTAAGTCGGCCAATGATGAGTAATCGATTTATCCATAAGTAAATATAAAAAAAGCCCCTTTTGTCGATGACAAAAGGGGCTTTTCATGGTCGAAACCAAAGATAACAACCAGAGTGCCGCCGTAGGATGGTGACCCATGAACCGTGAAGTTCAGGGCGGATACGTCATTGCCTCGGCAGGTTTCCTGAGACACCGCAAGCGGTGCAGGCATACACAATGAAGCAATAGATAGCGCATCCAGGTAAAGCATTATCGGCTCAGGGAATAAACATC
>JARIAA010000080.1 GCA_029264635.1 Psychrobacter sp.
CAAATATGAACTTCACAAATACCGCTATCAGCATTGTCATCGATACTGTCAGCGACTTTATCAGCAGCAACCAAACCCATATTTATGGCACAAGCCCCAACGGCAGCGGTTAAGTTGCCACAGTTACCCGCCCAATCGATCATGGGTTTGGCGATATTAACTTGTCCAAACAGATAATTGACATCGTGATCGGCTTGTTTTGCTTCAGACAAAATCACCGTCTTTGAGGTGCTCGAGCTGCCATTACCTAAGCCGTCGATTTGCTTACCATAAGGATCGGGACTACCCACAACACGCAGTAGAAAATTATCGCGCGCCTTGCCGGGTACTTGGCAACGCTCAGGGAGATCAGAGAGTTTAAAGAATACGCCTTTTGAGGTGCCACCGCGCATGTAGGTGGCGGGGACGGAGATTTGTGGGGCGAATTTTGGTTGGTTTGAGACTGATTGGGTCATGATTGATCGTCCTTTATATATTTATAATTCGTTTGTGATTTTGTTGGTAGTATGGCGTGATAGAGATTAATTGAAATAGGGGTCGTTATGAGGTTGAAGCTGGTCGCATTGAGTCTTTTGAGTTTGTTCGAATTGTGATTTAATTTAAAAATCAAAACTAATAGTGGTAGCGACAAGAAATAATAGTCAGGTAATTGTCATCAACGGCATAAACCAAACGATTGGCATCATCAATACGCCTAGACCAAAACCCTGATAGATTTTCCTTCAACGGTTCAGGCTTACCAATACCTTCAAAGGGATTTCGTTTACAGTCAGTGATCAACTTATTAATCCGCTTAAGCGTTTTTTTATCTTGCGTTTGCCAATACAGATAATCTTTCCAAGCCTCATCTGTCCATGCTAGCTGTTCATTCATAGCTTTGTACTCACAGTACTATTAAGCATCTTCAGCATCGGTTTCATCGCTTGAATAATTATCAGCGTCATCTACATCTTCATTAGCTATTAAGTCATGCACTGCCGTCTTGCCAGCTTGATACTGCGCTATTGATTTTGCTAGGTGAGCAACATTAGCAGGGGATTTCAACAAATAGACGGTTTCCATCAGACTGTTGTAATAATCAAGTGACATCACTACTGCATCCTCAGCATCACGGCGAGTCACAATAGTGGCGTTAGCATCGTCATTAACGGTGTCTAAAACTGACTTTAAATGCTTTCTTGCTTCTGTAAAACTAATTACTCTCATGATACACTCCAATACATGTACAATTAATAGTACATGTTACGCCATTTATAAAAGCATATCAACAAGTATAAAAAAACCGATGCCATATCTCTATATAACATCGGCTCTTTGAGTATTCAAAACTCAAAACATTTACGCAATATCTAACGTCCCATCGATAAACTCTTTGGCAAAGCGCTGTAGCATACCGCCTGCATGGTACATTTTGACCTCATCGGCGGTATCCAAGCGGCAAATAACTGACATTTTATCAACGCTGCCATCTTTACGATGGATCACTAGCGTCATCTCACCACCAGCCGATACCTCGCCTTCAATATCAAACACTTCGGTGCCATCGATATTGAGAGTGTTACGATTCACCCCTGCTTTAAACTGGATGGGTAGCGCGCCCATACCGACTAGGTTTTGACGATGGATACGCTCAAAATCCTCCGCAACCACAACTTCGACGCCAGCTAAACGCACGCCTTTGGCCGCCCAATCACGGCTTGAGCCTTGACCATAGCCATCGCCTGCGATGATGATCAGCGGCTGCTCACGATTCATATAAGTTTCAATCGCCTCCCACATACGCATGACTTTACCTTGCGGTTCCACTCTTGCATACGAGCCTTGGATAACGTCGCCTTTCTCGTCACGTACCATCTCGTTCAATAGCTTGGGATTGGCAAAGGTCGCGCGCTGCGCGGTTAGATGGTCGCCGCGATGAGTGGCATAAGAGTTATAATCCTCAGCGGGTAATCCCATCGTATCAAGATACTCGCCAGCCGCTGAGTCGCCCATAATCGCATTAGAAGGTGATAAATGGTCAGTCGTGATGTTATCGCCTAATACGGCCAGTGGGCGCATACCTTTTAGTTTATTCATCGCCGCCATTTTACCTTCCCAATACGGCGGACGGCGAATATAAGTACTGAGCTTGCGCCAGTTATATTGTGGATCAATAGCAGTGGCGTCATTGCGGCCAGCTTGCGCTTGGCCCTCATCAAACATAGGGATATAGACTTGGTTATATTGCTCAGGTTTGACAGACTTTGCCACAATGGCATCCACCTCAGCATCATCGAACCAGATATCTTTAAGATAGACATCATTGCCGTTTTGGTCTTTGCCCAGTGAGTCTTTTTCGATATCAAAACGGATATTACCTGCGATAGCGTAAGCGACAACCAGCGGCGGCGAGGCCAAAAATGCTTGCTTGGCATACGGATGGATACGCCCATCAAAGTTGCGGTTACCTGATAGCACAGCGGTACTAAACAGGTCGCGGTCGATAATTTCTTGCTGGATATCAGGATCAAGCGCGCCGCTCATACCATTGCAAGTGGTACAGGCAAAGGCAACCACATCAAAGCCCAATTTTTGGAGCTCAGGCAATAGGTTGGCTTCCTCCAGATAGAGCTTAACGGCTTTTGAGCCTGGCGCGAGTGAGGACTTGACCCAAGGTTTACGCACAAGGCCTTTTTCAGCCGCGTTACGCGCCACGATACCAGCCGCGACCATGTTGCGCGGGTTGGAAGTATTGGTGCAGCTGGTAATAGCAGCAATGATAACGGCGCCATCTGGCATGAGACCATCTTTTGGTTCAGGTAGTTTGTCACCTTTGCCATGAGCGATACCCTCGGCAACCAAATCAGTGGTCGCTACGCGCGCATGCGGGCGCGACGGACCTGCGATATTACGCACGACTTTAGATAAATCAAAATGCAGATACGATCATGCTCAGCATCGACCATACCATCTGCCCACAGGCCTGTTTGCTTGGCATAAGCCTCAACGGTGGCAATTTGCTGCTCAGTACGACCCGTTAGACGCAAGTAGTCGATGGTTTGCTCATCAATGGAGAACATCGCGGCGGTGGCGCCATATTCTGGCGTCATATTATAGATAGAAGCGCGGTCACCAACGGTTAGATTGCGCGCGCATTCGCCATAAAATTCAAGATAAGCGGAGACCACGCCCTCGTCACGTAAAAATTCTGTCATCGCTAGTACCAAGTCAGTACCCGTAATGCCTTCTTGCAATTTGCCCGTCAGCTCAACGCCGACGATATTAGGCAAACGCATGTATGAGGGATTACCGAGCATCACGCTTTCAGCCTCTAAGCCGCCCACACCGATTGAGATGACGCCCAAGGCATCCACCATCGGCGTGTGGCTATCGGTGCCCACTAACGTATCAGGGAAAGCCACAGCATCAGCGTTTTGATCGGCAACCACTTGCACGACAGGCGACATTTTTTCAAGGTTGATTTGGTGCATGATGCCATTACCGGGCGGCACGACGTTGACGTTATCAAAGGCGTACTGGCACCAATTGATGAAGTGAAAACGGTCTTCGTTACGGCGCTCTTCGATCGCGCGGTTTTTTTCAAAAGCGTCTGCTTCAAAGCCTGCGTGCTCAACCGCTAATGAGTGATCCACGATCAATTGCGTCGGTACAATAGGATTGACTTTGGAGGGGTCACCGCCCTCAGCCGCAATCGCATCACGCAGGCCTGCCAAATCCACAAAAGCGGTTTGCCCTAAGATATCATGGCAGACGACACGAGCGGGATACCACAGAAAATGATCTTAATACGCTTTCCTAAAACATATGATGTAGATCAGCAGACAATATTAAAAGAACATAGATTTGAACCCAACTAATGAGCTTGCGTATATGTGTATT
>JARIAA010000274.1 GCA_029264635.1 Psychrobacter sp.
TTACTCACTTTGGACAAGTTGGTACGAGTGTTATCGACCAGTCCTAAATCATTTTGAATCAGTGGAAAAGCGGGATCATCAACGTGAGCCAGCGTAAAGCTTAAGATGCGCTCGGCTTGGCGAATCATCTGGTCTCGTGGCATATCAGCACGATTGGCTTCAAGCCAGTTGCGCCAAAACCGTGTCATCTGATCACTTAAATGACTGGTTTCTAAATTGTCATGATTGCCAAGCATGAGATAGGCTTTTAACGCATTATAAGCATCCTCAACGTCGGTAGGGTCGGATTGGATATAAGCGTCATTCGTTACAACCTCAGACGTATTATTCGCTGACGGCCCTGCCGTGCGCACTTGTAATTGTCCAGCGTTAGTATTCACCTCTGTTAGAAATTTTTCTATGTTTTGTGCTGTGGGCGCTAGGACGATGATACCGATACCGTTGTAATACTCTGCAAGCAATTTCTGTTTGAGCTTATCGCCTTGATAGAGACCAAAGCTTAAAGATAAAGGCTTATCTGTTTCATAACCTTCAAGCTGCTCTATCCGGCTTTGCAAAATACTGAGCGACTCAAGCTGAGATTGCAGGTCGCCGCTAGAATTTTTTTGCAGCGCTGCGACTTGTTGTAAGTCGGCGACCACGCGTTCAGTCAGCTGTTTATTATTGGCATAAGACCAAGTCCAGAGACCGACAGCGCCGCACAAAGTAACGAGCGCCGCTAGGGTCGCAAGCGCACGATGGCTACGTTTATGACGATTTTTGTGCTGCTTGACCAAATGCTTGTCTTTTAAAATAACTTTTGAAAAGAGATTTTGTAAAAAATAAGGCTTATCTAGAGCCTCTTGCTGAGGATTGAGCGGTACAGCTGGCGGATGCAGATTGTAGTTTTGCACCATCTGTAAAGTCATCTGACTGCTAACTTGACCATCTTGTAAGGCACTAGTGAAATAAAACCCACGCAGTATGGGCTTAAATTGAAAAGGGTTGTCCTCAAATAAAGCATGCATCAGTGTCCGTATCATGGGCCGTAGTGACTGAAATTCCATCGGAAAAGTCATCAGACTCGGAGATACAGTGCGCTGATGACGCAAAGACAATTTAGTCGTACTTAAATCCTTGAGACCGCTGACCAACACGCCAAAATGCTCTTCGAACACATCAGTAATATTGGTATTTTCAGGGTCGTCAGGGTAGGGGATGGTCGCGCCCCATACTTGGCTGCGCTCTTTTTGTTCATAGTCACTAAAGAAATCTCGAAAGCCTGAAATCAAGTCCATTTTAGTGAACACCACGTAGACAGGAGCATAGACTTCAAGTTGCTCAGTCAGATCTTGCACACGGCTGCGTAAGTTTTTGGCCAACTCTAATGCGTAGCTAGGATCATTTTTGGTAAGCTCAGCAATACTCACAGCGATGATAATGCCATTAATCGGTGCTTTAGGTCGATTTTTCTTAAGCAGGCTTAAAAAGGATAGCCATTCAGAGCGATCTTCTTCATAAGCAGAATAGCGACCTGCAGTATCGAGCAAAATACCGTCGGTTGAAAAGAACCAATCGCAGTTACGCGTACCGCCTACTCCTTTCACTGACAGCTTATTGGTTTTTTCCATAAACGGAAATTTTAGACCAGAGTGGAGTACGGCTGAGCTTTTACCAGCAGCAGGATTACCAATAACCATATACCACGGTAGCTCGTATAAAGCAGCTTTACCCGTTTGATCGCCAATTTTCGATTTGCGGATAGTTTTGATAGCATCTTGCATTTGTTGACGTAGCGCTTGCACTTCTTGAGCGTCTTCATCTTTTGCCATGTGCAGGTGAGCATCTATGCTTTCATTATTATCTTTGACCAAGTTGGCAAGCTTATCCGACGCCTTTTTACGTTTTTTCCATAAATAATAGCCAAACGCGCTTAGCATGATACCCGTCATTAAAATGCCAATAATGATAAGAAAGGTGTTAATAGTCACGTAATCATATAACAAAACCAAAGCAACGATGATACCCAAAATTAATAATACTCTTGGATTGTAGATAAGATGCAAAAACCTTGAAAACATACCTGTTACCTAATGTGGTCTTGGAATAATAAAACGAAGATATGACAATGAAACCTTACTTTTTATAGAAAACTAAGTACTAAGACATCTGAGAAAAATCTTCTAACCAGAGCAAAGTGCAACGCTTATGTTGAGTCAATAAAAATGAGACGTCTGATTGTTGTGGATTATTTTTTACTAAATCAATAAATAGCGATAGGCTAATAAAAGGCTTTAACCAGTTATTCGAAGGCATATAATGGCCTACAGTATACTCGTTTACTATTGCGCCCTTTTCTATGAATGCCTCAGTAAAACCCATAAATACTGATATATCATAAGGCTGAATTAATGGATTAATGTCCGATATTATAGTAATGGTAGTTTCATATGGCAAGACATTAGTTCTGATGTTGTCATTGGCTAAATGGGTCGTCTCTGTGGTTGTTTTTTGTGTGCCTTGTGAATCTTCTTTATTAGCAGAGGATAAGAAAAGTAGGTGATCAAGTAATAAATTTTCAATGGTTTTTAGGGTGTTAAGGTAGCTACGTCGATTGATAGGATGGCTGTTGGTGTTTGCGTCAGTGTTTTTAACACCTCTACCTTTAACATTCTGATTTTCGATATCAGGCACGTCAATTTTAGTCAATAAGAAGCTGGCATGAGTATCGATATCGAGCACATCTTGCGCTGCTTGATTACAAAATACGAGCATCACACCCGCTTCAGTAGGAATAATGTTAGAAGATCCACTGGCATCTAAATGTAACTCCAACCACGCTTCGTCAATTTGTGAGTCTGCGATGATCAGCAGGCAAATCTTAGGAAAGGGCGATTCAGATAATGACAGCAATTGCTCGTCCACAAAGCGGACAGGTTCGTCTTGTTCGGTGGTATCTTGTATGTCTACGTGATTAGCAATAATAGGTGTAACCAAGAGTAGCGATGTAGGAATACCGTAGGCTGTTAGCTGCTCTTTTACAGCAGCAGTCAGTAACGCTATGTCTGCGCCGTCAGGTAAGCACAAGTAAATAGGCAGCGTAGAGAGTGAAGAGCTAGCAAAAGAGGCATGATCATCATCGTGTTCATCTGCGCTAACAAGATAACGTTGGTGCCACTCTGGGTGAATATAAAGGGCGGAATTGGGTTCATGGATGGCTTGCTGATAATGTCTCTTACAGTGTTCAGCGAGGGAAGATAATATCTCTTCACTTAAAGAGAGCTGCTCATAAATCAAAGCGCATAAACGCAAGTTAAGGCTGCTTATATCTGTCGTATGCTCTGTATGAGAATTATCATCAAACGTTACCTCACTAAAATCATCGTGAGCGCGCTCATCGTCAACATCTGCTCTTTGAAGATCGTAGATATAATCATAGGGTAGGGAGGCAGTATCCATCAGTCTTGCGATGGGTTTTGTCAAAATTGGCAGTCCATCGAAATCCACCAGCGTGTCACTTAACATCGTGAGATCTGTATTATTGTCAACCACATCAGACCAACTATCGCCTTCAGGTAAACAAAGACTGTTATACATAAAGAGTTTATAAGAGACAGGAGATTGAACGCTCTGTTTTTGATGAGTAGTATTTGGCTTGTGAGTCGTTTTCGTTTCTAATCTTTTTTGTCCCCACCTGGCTGCTAAAAGTGAGCCTAGTAATAATAGTGGGATGACCACAAACCAGATAAACAAACTTACTGAGGTCAGCTGCTGGGCGTTGTCCTTAAAGTACATCCAAACCAGTACCAGATAGACAACCAACACTAGCGCCAAGACAGAGCGGGCGTATGACATTATTTTTTTTGTCTCCACTTTCCTAAACCTCTTGTCTTTCGATCTTCTGTTAGCGTTTTTAAGAAGTCATCAAATGTTATGAATGATATCTTATGGCATTTGTCTTATCCTCGCCACTTATTTCGTTACTTTATTCTACTAATAATATTTAATTTTTGTAGTGTCTGATATAGATATGAAATTTTATATCTTAAAAATCATAAAAAAACCTATATATAACAGTATTTAAGGGTATAGACGAATGATAAACTTCTAGTGGCAATTAAAATTAAGTTTATAATTAACAAACAAAATAGTACAATTAAGTTAGCTTTTATTGGAATAAAATTCTTCTATATTATATTCATAATCTTTGTTTTTATTACTTATGTTTTATCTGAGCGTCTCTATTTTTACACTCGTATCGATCATAGTCATTATCATGCTCTTTGATCAGCGGCTGTGTGCCCAGCTATTTGCTAAGATAAAAGAGGCTTTCACGCATCGGTTTAATAGTGGGGCTAGATCCAAATCAACGAGGGCAAGAGTTAAGCCGATTCACGCTCGTATCAAAAGTTTGGTTTATCGTGTTTCCCAAACAGATATCTCTCGAATCCCTGTCCTATCAGCATTGTCCTTGGTTATTATTATGGCTACGGTTGGGCTGTGTTATACGCTAATCACAAATAATGGTCTTGAGGTTTATCATACGCAAGATGACACGGCTAGCACTGCAAACTCGCAAATCAACCAGTTACTTGTCGGAGAACGCTTACGTCCACCGCCGCCACCACCAGCAGAGCTGTTTGCCGAGCTTGAAGCGGAGATTGCAAGTTACCAAGCTACAAAGACCGAAGAAGGTTATTGGCCAGATGCAGAGACAACGCTGCCTCAAGCTAAAGGTCCACTTCTATTGCCTGAACCTGACTTATCTGATCTAAATGTTCAGGACAATTCTACTGGGTATTCGGGTGATATATTGGCGTCGCATATTACTAGTGGTCACATCAATATTAAAAATGCTGACCGTGATTGGAATAAAA
>JARIAA010000088.1 GCA_029264635.1 Psychrobacter sp.
AAAAAAGCCAAATCCTATGCTAACGCAGGGTAACCCTCCCAAACCTAAGACACCTAATAAATAGAATTAAGCTGCGTGATTGAGTTTCTGTATTGGCGTAAAGCCGCCATTGCCCATATTCGGGCTCAATATAACTGATTATGCTGCCTTGTTCTATCGCCCATTCTTTTAGGGCGTTACTGATGTACTCATGACCGTTATCGCATCTTACTTGAACAGGTTTACCTCGACATTCAATCAGCTGATTTAAACTGCGTATGACTCTCCCCGCAGGTAGTGAGAAGTCAACCTCGACCGTTAAGGCTTGACGGTTGTAGTCATCAATCACATTAAACAGTCTAAAGCTGCGACCGTCATTTAAGCCGTCATGCATAAAGTCCATGCTCCAGCTTTGGTTTATTTTATCTGGTACAGCTAAGGGTAGCGGTTTAGCGCGTTTAATGCGACGGCGAGGCTTAATTCTAAGGTTGAGCTCAAGCTCATAGTAGATGCGATACACCCGCTTATGATTGTCTGGTAGCCCCATCAAGTTACGCAGGCTTAAACAGCATAAACCAAAGCCCCAGTTCTTATTCTCATCAGTCAGTTTGATGAGTAAGTCTGCGATCTGCTGGTTCTCATCCGTGGTCATTGACTTATGATAATAGCAGGTCACGCTGATGTTAAAGATCAGGCAAGCACGACGTATGCTAATACCCTGCTCTTTAATATAGTGACAAGCCATTTGCCTGCGCCTAAGTGGCGCTACCACTTTTTTGACATGGCATCCTGTAATATGTCGGATTTAAGACATTCATCAGCGTACATCTTCTTTAAACGAGCATTTTCAACTTCAAGCTCTTTGAGACGAGTGATAAGCGCAGCATCCATGCCGCCATACTTTGAGCGCCAGTTATAAAAAGTACTTTGGCCGACGCTCACGGCACAGCTCGGTGATGGGAACGCCTTGTTCGGCTTGTTTGAGGATGAAATCAGCGGTTTGAGAGAAATTATTCATTATTAGGAGAGTCGTCTTAATATATTGCTAACGCCGTATAAAATATAATATTAGCAACCTTTTTCGATTCTGGTATTTTACTGAGATGATGTTAGTAATATTAGGGTTTTAGAGTATTTCTACCCTAAAAGAGAACACCCAACGCCCACGTTTACTAAATGAGGTAATCTATGAAAATATTACCGTTACCGCCGCTAAACGCACCATTAACAAAAGTAATAGAAATAGTAGAAACTGCAGCATTTAAGCATGCCAATGAACGACATTTATTGCATTACTTTCTTAAAGGATTGGGTGAGCTACCAACGATAGTTCTTGAGCAACTTAACCGCTCTCTAAAAGCTCCTACCGCTCAGCAATATCCTCACGCTGATGCACATATGAGACTCATTCTCGGCTTAAACCATAAGCTTAAGCCACCGATACAAATTGCAGATTTAGTACCGCTACGGCAAAAATTTGCTACTGAGATGGTCGCTATTCAATCTCCAAGCGTATGGCAGCAAACAAACGATGGTAATAACGTTAAAAGTAAAAATGATCATCAAAACTTCAATGCAGTCAGCTGGCAAGATAGAGTGATTGCCAATGCTGATGGTGGTGAGATGATTGTTCGCTGTTATCAAGCAGAATCTAGTACCGTTCAAAACCTTAAGAAAAACTATCATAACCATGAGCAAATAGTCATACTGTTTTTTCATGGCGGCGGCTTCTGTCTCGGCAATCTCGATACCGATCATGAATTTTGTCATGCCATTTGTGCGCAAACGGGCTGGTCGATTGTCAGTGTCGACTATCGGCTAGCGCCAGAACACCCTGCTCCTACCGCTATTAGAGACTGCCTTGAGGCTTATAGCTGGCTGACTCAGCAGGCGCATACTCTTGGCGCGTTATCCTCTCGTATCATATTATCGGGTGATAGCTCAGGCGGCGGCCTTGCCGCATTGGTCGCGCAGCAGGTCAGCAATGCTACTATCAAACGATCCTTTGATAATCAGAAATATAGTCATACGCTTGATGACTTTACCATTGATATTTTTGAGCAACTGCAAGATCTACCGCGTCCATTAGCCCAGTTACTCTTATACCCAGTCACAGATATTGGAGAAAACTATCCAAGCTGGAAGTTGTATGGTCAAGGCTTAATACTGGATTATAACGACATCAAAGTGTTCCATGCGGCTTATTTGCAAGACAGCTCCTTAACTCAGCCGCACGCGCTCCTTTCACCCATAGATGGTGATAATAGCCAAGTGTGTCCAAGCTATATTGTTGCGGCTGAATTAGATATTTTACTGGACGAAGCCCTAGTTTATGCGAAGCAGCTCCAAGATGACGATATCAATGTGCAGACTCATACGGTACTTGGCGCACCGCATGGCTTTATAGATTTAATGAGCGTGCATCAGGGTATTGGGCGTGAAACATATAATATCATCGACAAGTTTGCTATCTTTGTACGTCATATAATTAATACAGAAACAAAGGTCATGATATCAAAATAATGATATAAGAGTGATTATTCTATTTTTTATTACATGTTATTCAATAACCACTTAATGATTCTTATGCTGCTCATCTTAACCTTTCTTTAACATCCATTTTGCTAATCTTGTGGCATCCAATAAGTTTTGATGAGATAAAGCTATGAGTCAAATGAGCGCGTGGATATTAGCCATTATGGCGAAGTTTGGCTATTTCGGTATTGTATTTGCCATGTTTGCCGAAAATGTCTTCCCTCCTATACCTTCAGAAGTCATCATGCCAGCCGCTGGATTTGCAGTAGCCAAAGGTGATTTTAGTTTAATATTAGTCATACTCGCCGGTACGATGGGCTGCGTAATTGGCGCATTGCCTTTATACTATTTAGGTAGCCTATTTGATGAAAAACGCTTAGTAGCATTTACTAATAAATATGGTAAATACCTTTTTGTTAAGTCTGATGATGTCTTAGCGTCAAGTCGCTGGTTCGATAAACACGGTAAAAAAGCCATATTTTTTGGACGTATGGTGCCTGGTATTCGCTCGCTCATCTCGATTCCAGCTGGCATGAATAAAATGCCGATCTTAGCTTTTATGACATTAACGGCATTAGGCTCTAGTATATGGATAACGGTGCTAACGCTTGCAGGTTACCACTTTGGTAATAACTATGAGATTATAGAAACGATGCTTGCACCCTACTCTAAGATTTTTCTAGTCCTTGCCATGGTCATTATCATAGGCTGGTTTGTCAAACGTCGTATTTCTAACCTTAGTAATAGTGATACTGTTTAACGCTACAACGTGTTATTTGAACCTACGCTGCTAAAAAATCTTAATTTAAAAACACTTCCTATATTCAATCCTCTTAACGTCTTCTTAACAGGCAGCTTGCTATCGTAAGGAATCGCATTCCTTATCATTCTGTTGAGAAACCTCTTTATGTTACCCTCTCAAACACTTAGCGCAGACAATACTACTCACGGCAATAAGGCCGATACAGGAAAAAGCTATTTAGGCAAGATTTTCGATCGCAGGATTAATCTTAGCTTGCTGATTATTATTGTTGGGTTTTATTTGGTCGCTACGGCAAACTTCGGCTTTTTTGCGCAAGTGTTAAGCATATATCCTTTTAACACAAACATTGGCTTTATAACTTCTATAACAGGCTTATTGTTTGGCTTGATGTGGCTACTCTTTCAGTTATTATGTTATCGAGCCATTGCAAAACCAGTCCTGATTGCTCTGGTTATGATAGCTGCCGTATGTGGCTACTTTACTGACGCTTATGGGACTATATTTGATACTAATATGCTGATCAATAGCATGCAAACCGACCAAGCAGAAGCCATGGGGCTGATGTCGCTAAGTTTCTTTATTCGGATGTTTCTGCTGGGTATTATACCTGCGGTTATTATTGCCAAATTGAATATCAAACGAGTGCCTTTACGTCGCGCGATACTGCAAAAGGCTGTCACTTTGATAGCCGCTATTGCCTTAGTCGCAGCCTGCCTACTTCCCTTTGGCGATCAATACGCTACTTTTTTTCGTCAACATAAAATGGTACGCAGTTATGCCAATCCCATTACCCCTATTTATTCAGTGATCAAGCTTGGGATGGATTATACTGATGAATTGCGTCGTCCTGATACGATGATATTGCATGCAACCGATGCCAAACCTCTCGCCGCCATCAGTAGTTCAACAAAACCAAAACTCATGGTATTCGTCGTTGGGGAAACGGTGCGCGCAGATCATATTGGCCTGAACGGTTATAAGCGTGATACAACGCCACTACTAGCACGCCAGCCTAACATTTATAGCTTTAAAAACGCAACTTCTTGTGGCACTTCTACCGCCTACTCAGTGCCTTGTATGTTTAGCTATGCTAATCGTTCAGACTATAATCCTGATGCAGCAGACTATAATGAAAACGTACTTGATACACTCAACAAACAAGGCGTGAATGTTATTTGGCGCGACAATAATTCTAGCTCCAAAGGCGTCGCTGATCGAGTCACCTTTGAGGACTATAAGACACCAGAGACCAATCCTGATTGCGATGAGGAGTGTCGCGATATTGGTATGCTAGACGGTTTTGATGAGCTTGTGAAAAAAGGCACTCCTGCCAAAGATACGCTTATCTTATTACATCAGATGGGTAATCATGGGCCTGCTTACTTTAAGCGTTATCCCAAAACATTTGAGGAATATGAGCCCGTATGCATGACCAATTAGCTATCCAAGTGCGATGATCAGTCCGTCATCAATGGCTATGACAATGCCATTCGCTATACCGATTATTTCTTAAATAACGTTATCGATACGCTAAAAACTTATGAGTCCGATTATGATGTGGTAATGGTCTATGTTAGCGATCATGGCGAGAGTCTTGGTGAAAATAATATCTATTTGCACGGCCTGCCTTACGCTGTAGCGCCCACTGCGCAAAAGCAGGTGCCCGTTATTGTTTGGTCACCTACTAACAACAGTATTGATAAAGATAGCCTGATCAGTATGGTTGATAAGCCCGTATCACATGATTTCATTACCCCAACGTTACTCAACTTCTTCGAAATTACAACTGATGAAGTGGCAGTTGAACCAACCTTTTTTAAATCTACTCGTTAAACTTGTTGACCTAAATCTTGTTAGCCTTTACGTAAGAGATCTCTATGTACAAGATACTCATCATTGAAGACAATCCCGATATCGTCGCCAATATCTATGCGTTTTTTGAGCCCAAAGGCTTTGAGCTCGATAACGCTCATAACGGCATTAGTGGCTTAACGCTCGCCTCAAACAATCGTTATGATGTCATCTTACTAGATGTGATGTTGCCTGGCATGGATGGCACTAAACTATGTAAGGTGCTACGAGGGGAATTGCATAATACAACACCCGTGCTCATGCTGACGGCGCGCGATACGATTTTAGACAAAGTCGCAGGTTTTGATAGTGGTGCTGACGATTATCTGGTCAAGCCCTTCTCGCTGGTAGAATTAGAATCACGGATCAAAGCTTTGATTCGTCGGCATCAAAACGATCACTTTCAGCATAATATCACCGTTGGCAAACTGTCTTTGAATATCGATAAGCACACGATCACACGCGAGGGTAAATCACTTAAGCTCACGCCAACAGGATTTAAGATATTAAATACTTTGATGAGCGCCGCACCGCGAGTTGTCAGTAAACATGAGCTTGAGGAAAAAGTATGGGGCGAGGATATTCCGAGCAGTGACGCGCTGCGTACCCATATGCATAGTGTACGCGCCCAAGTTGATAAACCGTTTATTGAGCCGATGATCATGACCATAGCAGGCGTTGGCTATCAGATTATTGACCCTGATAACGCTTAAGCTTTGCTAACCCTTTATAACATATTGCTAGCTCATTCAAACGACTTTATAGGGTAAATCCAAATAAGCCATTATCATGATAACTCTTGCCTCTTTTAATTTATCCTCTATCGTTAATAAGTTTCGGCTATCCTACTTTGTGTTTGCGATTTTATTGTGCGCAACTTTCGTTAGCATCTTTATGTATGCTGAAACCCGCATGGAGCAAGAACTGGTCAAAGCTCGCCTGCTCCAACAATTAGAGCTGAGTCAAGAAAAGTATGGTGAGCAGCCTATTTATAATGCCGATCCAGGTATTAAAATTTATCGCTATGATAGCGCGCCTGAGCGCTTAAAATCTATGGCAACTAAAACGGTGCAAGAAACGTCTGTCACTGCACATACAAAAATAGGTACCATTAATACTAATCTACATTTTTTCGCCTACACGCAGGGCGGACAAGAGTATATTTTGACCTACTTAGAAGACTCAGAGCTGGTGATGGCAAGTTATCCTGTTTTAGCTATCTTTGAGCAGTTAGAAGATATCTTTGCCAATGCTTTAAGAGTCGCTGTGATTTTAAGCTTACTGATTGCCATAGTCTTTTCTCAATTGTCCTCTCGGCAGATTACCAAGCCGATATTGGATCTAAAAGAAGCGGTAGAGACCGATCATCAAAATTTAACCGAGTTAACGAATCTACCATCGGAAGTAGGCGTATTAGCCCGTGCTATTGATGAGAAAAATAAAAATCTAGAACAGTACTTAAAGCGTGAGCAGCTGTTTACAGGCGATGTCAGCCATGAACTGCGTACCCCTTTAACCATCATTATGGGCGCATCCGAGGTGTTAGCGTCACAATTAGCGCATGACAGTCACTTAAGCGAATTTACCAACCGTATCAGCACGACCGCCAAAGAAACTTCTGAAATTATCAGCGCCTTATTACTACTCTCTCGTGCTCCTGAAACACTGGATGCCCCGCCAACCTCTATTAATGATATGGCTATCAATGAGACGAAGCGCTTAAACTATCTGCTCAAATATAAACCCGTCACTTGCACGGTAGTCGCTGCACAAGAGTATGTTGCAAACGTGCGCCCTGAACTACTAAAAATGGCACTAGGCAACCTCATTAAAAATGCCTTTCAATATACGGATGAGGGCGAAGTTGTCATAACTATAGATAGTGACAAAATAGTTGTTACCGATACGGGGCTTGGCATTTCTGAGAGTATGATGCCACTGCTGTACGAGCGCTTTGAGCGTTTGGAGACTCGTAATACAGACGATCAAACAGATAGCAAATTAACTTTGAATAAGCCTGTTAGTAATCAGGTCGAAGGCTCGGGCTTAGGACTTAGTATCGTGCAGCGTATTATGACGCATATGGATTGGGAATTAACCCATCAAGCGAATAAGACTGGTGGTAGCACCTTTAGTATTTATTATCGTTAAGTCTATTAATACAACCCTACTTACCAGTACTAGGTTTTAACCAAACTGCCAAGACCGCCAGATATGAGTAACGTCGTATCGGTTAGCCCTTTAATAGGTTTCATGCCTGCGCGAAGACCCGTCTCAATGCCTATATAGCGTGGCTCCCACTCAGGATTGAATTTTTCTTTAAAGTGACGCAGTCCCGTAAAGTTATAATAAGTTTTACCGTATTTGGTCACAGTATTGGTCACATAGCGCCATTTCGGTCCGATAGTTTCAAATCTTGCTGGAATCTCCATGTATTTACTATCTATAATGTGTTGACTCATAGCTTTTAAAGCTTCATCGTCGTTTGAGTCACTATCTTTTGAAGTACGATTTTTTAAAGAATCGTTTCTGGCTACCGTTCTATCTTCAATCTCAAAACCAGTAAACGGCGCCATTCCTAAATTAAAAGAATAAAAGCCCGCCTCTTTACCCCACATAAACAAATTCACAAATAGATAGTCCATCATGTTTTTGATGGCTTTATCTTCGCTATTTTGCACCTCTTTATAACGCATCAAATCAATAGACAACTCATTGAGCTGACCGCTTTGCCAGAGATTGGCAAAAGCGACGATCTCACCTTGGTATTTAACTACTGCGCAATCAAAATGCTTTAGATAGTTCTCATCAAAGTAGCCCAGTGAAAAGCCTTTTTCCGCTGACTTTTTTTCTTCTAGCCAAGTATCAGACACTGCTTTTAAGTCTGCTAGTAATGCAGGAACTTGCTCTCTTGGTATTACCTCAAAGCTCAGCCCATCTTTAGTACCGCGACTAATGACTTGACGGAATTTAGCATTTTTGCTGCCTTGTAGGCCAAAGACATCTAAGTTAACAATAGCTTCTTCACCGATTTTTAGCAGTTGTATGCCATTCTCATTGAATAAATGTCGATATCTGTTACTGACTTCATAAAAGACACAAGTCCCACCAAAACTCTGGCATAACGCAATGAATGTCTCAATCAAAATACCAAATTCACTGTCATTACCAATAGGATCAGACATGACAATCCAGCTTCTACCTTGCGTTTGATACATAATAAAGCTATTACCTGTATCACTAAATAGCAATTGTTTATCACCCAACAAGCTTAAATTTGCGATTGAATATGCAGACTGTTTTGCCACTTGTTCAGCTTTGGCGAGCTCTGTTTGAGTAGGTAAGCTTGGTAGTGGTTTTTTAAATCGAATAAGGCTAAATAAAGTATAAGCGATGGTTAAGATGGCAAGCACCGCGTATGAGCGTAAAAAACGTGCTCCGCCATCTCCTGACACATTCCACCATAGATCAGGGCTATAGGCTTCATTACGGTATACGTACATCCCCACCCAGAAGAGGCTAATTAGGAATACTGATAGTAAAATTAAAGTTTGTGAGTTTAAGCGTAAGCTCATCAAGCTCGACTGACGGTCAAAGTAGCTTCGGTTAAAGTAGGCTACGCCGAACAATAAGGCACAGATCACAGCGACCTCTATTTCTAAATGTTTAACCAATAAAGTCACTATTGACGCACCCAATAACCACATTGATATATGCCATGCGCCATTGAGACGTTGGTAAAATCCACGCGCTAATACAATTAACGCAAAGCCCATCAGTGTATTTAGAAGGTAAGACGTTTCGATAATAGGTATCGGTATAAACTCCCCTAATAACAGCTCTCGATTCGCCACAGGCGGCAAAATGCTGACGACCAACATGACTATACCTAAACCGGCGATTGCCAAAGCAAGAAGCTGTGGAATCCAGACACTAGGGAGAATACTGCGTTTTTTAGTTGTATCCATACCTGAGCGAATATAGGCTTCATGTAAGACAAACGATAATATCCCCAGTATAAAGGGAATAAAATAATAAAGAATACGATACAACAGCAGTACGGATAATAGCGTGGTCTTATCCATTTTCTGTAATGAGGCAACCATTGTGAGCTCAAACACGCCAAGACCACCAGGTACATTACTAATTAGCCCTGCCATGAGAGATTGCACGTAGGCGGAAAAGATCTCTAGATATGCAGCATTACTATTTGATGGAATCAGCAGATAAATAATAAAAGCCATCATGCTAATGTCAATAACAGCAACCGTAGCGAGTTTAATAAGTACAAATGCAGGCGGTAAACTCAGTTGCCACTGCTTAATGGAAAAGACGCGACCTGATTTGCCAGCAAACATGATGGATGCTGTTATTGATATCAGAACCAGAAAACCTACAGCTTGAAAGGCACTTTCCGAGATCGGTGCCAGCCATGACACTTTTGACAGCAACTGAGATAGCATGTGTGGATTTAAAACTAAAGATATACCAAGTATGATAAATGCCCCATAGCTAAACGCTAAAGATACTAGCAAGATAATATTGGCAATATTAATGCTAGGGATATCCTCCTTACCATAGTACCTAAAACGCACGGCACCAGCTGAAAAAACAGCGATACCTATAGTGTTGCCAATCGAAAAAGCGGTTAATGAAGTATTGATTATTTTTGTATATCCGATATTAGATTTTACATATCGAACCGCTATCAAGTCATAAAGGCTTAAGATAAGGTATGAGAGAATAACAGCGCACACAGCTTTAAACATCGTTAATGGTGGCGTTGCCAAAATGACAGATTTCATCTGCGCTATATCTAAGGTATGCACCATATGAAACAACGATTTGGATGCCAAGGCAAACATCACGATAGCAACAACGGCTAATAACCAATGCCAATTAAATTTTATATTTTTTATCATCATTGCTAATCACTTATATAGAGCGCTTTGGGCATAACGCACAGCGCGGCTAGTTTAATTAGCTGGCAAGTTTGTATTCTTAACATTTAATCAATAAGATGGCTCCTAATTTATAACACATATTTAGATTAAAAGTTTTATTAGTGATTGTTTACTTGATGACCTTTTTTATAGCTCTCATAGCTTACTAAGCTCACAATCATTAATAAAAAGACCATACTTATACTAGTGACGCCTAACTCTAATCCACCATTTTTGACGGGCTGTGATAGCCAATCACCAAGCGCTGCTCCTAATGGACGGGTCAAAATATAAGCGAGCCAAAAACAGAGAACACTGTTCAATTTAAGAACATAAAACCCTGCTGTGATAAGCGCAATGCCACTAGCGAATATTAGAGTAGAATTTTGATAACCGATGTTGAGCCCTTCTGCAAACCAGTCGCCTGCAGCAGTGCCTAGTGCAAAAGTCGCTAAGATGGCGACCCAATAAAATAGTTCACGGGGAAAGGTATCAATGTGATGAATAGACAGAGTTTTCTCACGGGCGTACCAAACAGCGAACACGAGTGCCAGCAAAATACTAAACCCTATCGTTGAGTATGCTAATGGTATACCTAAATTATCGGTCATATTGTCGGTAATCAGCGTGCCAAGAATGCTCACGAACACCACTGTTAGCCAGTATTTCCACGGTATATACTCTTTAGCTTTTAGCTGAATAACTAACACAAGTAAAAATAGCGCCGTCATGATCAAGGAGGTCATCGGCAGACCTAACTTGAAATTAAAGATCATAAAGTCAGCGGCGGTCTCGCCTACTGTGGTCGACATCATTTTGATCAGCCAAAATACCAAAGTGATTTGTGACACTTTATTAAGCATGTTGGCATGCTTTGACGATTTGGATAGGCTGTTTTCTGCTACAAGTATTTGAGGAGAGGTAGACATGAGTGCTTTCCTTTTTTAGGGTAGTTGGGAGATAGCACTTTACTTGCTACGCCCTTAACTTATAGTAGCTACCCCGCTATTAAGAAAGTGTTAAGACGTTATTATCTACTTCTTAATTTAAATACATTTTCGCTAATCAAATTATCAACTCCTATGAAGCCTTCCCTACGTCATATCTGCGGGTCTCAAAATATGAAAATAGACTACAACTGACCTAAAACCATTTCTTATTTTTAAAATATAGGACAATGATCACTGTAACCGTGACCATCAAACCGAGTAAAACAAAATAACCGTAGTGCCACTTCAGCTCAGGCATATACTCAAAGTTCATACCGTAAATACCTGCTAAAAACGTCAGCGGTATAAACACTGCTGTAACCAAAGTCAACGTGCGCATGATTTCATTTAAACGATGCCCCTGAATTGAAAATATCAGATTGGTTTTACTGTCAAGCTCAAACAACTCAAAATCAATCTCACCAATTAAATTATTTGCCTGCTCCTTGAGCTCTGTGAAATACTTAACATCTATAGTAATAATATTTATGGTCTCCAGCTTTACGATAGTGTTGCGCAAACTTAGTGTCGCTTTCTTAAAATTTAACATGCGTCGTTTTTGCGCCTCAACCTTTTCGGTAAAATAAGGCGTTGGGTTAATGTTTGATACCTTTATAGAGTCACTGTCAGAATTTAATAATTTTTCAAACGTCTCTTCATAGTTTGTTATTAATGATTCAATCAAAAGAAACATAAGGTAATCCACCTTTTTACTTCGAACTTGACCTCTACCTTGTATCAAGCGATCACGAATCCACTGAAAATGTCCGCCCCTATTCTCTTGTAAACTCCATAACATATTTGATGAGACAATAAAAATTATTTGCTCACTATTTAAATTTTTATCCTCGGTTTTTAGCACTTTTAAGGCAACAAACAGAACGTTATCCAGCTCAAGAACCTTGTTAGCATGCTCTTTATCTTGTAGTAGCTTGAGCAAAAAGTCATCAAATTGGTTTTGGATGACAACCTGTTTTATCGCATCTAATTCGCTTAGTCCATAAGTGTTCAGCCAAAAAACCTCGTCACTATGTGATTCAAAGCTTAACTTTACAAGGTCATCACAGGGCGTATTTGACACTAGTGAAGATGAATAAGCGATCAGTGTCGTATTTTCTAAGAACTTTCCTGACATTCATATTCCTTTGCTTATCTTATATTTTCGTAAAAAAAGCTATCATTAGTTTTTCTAAAAGTGTCTATAAATGAATATTACCTTAACATTTTCTTAACCACCTCGCACCTATACTGGTACTCAAGTGCCAACCAATAATTTCTTGTTTCAATGCGAGTAATTGTTAAGCACTATGTTCAGATCAAGCATAAAATAATTATTGAAAACGTTTAGAAATCGTCTATATCAACGAAAAATTGCCATATAAAGCTGCTTCTAATAAGCCTGATAATAACGAAAATATATTTATAACCGAGGTGATATATGGATAAGATAATGAAAGTGCAAAAATGGCCGATTAGCAGCCGAATCTTCCACTGGGTAAGCGCTGTTTTGTTGCTGGTAACGTGGTTACTCATGGTGTTATACCAAAACACTGATCAGAGTCTATATATCAATTTACACAAAGCCTTTGGTCTTAGTGTCTTGTGTTGGATGCTCGCACGTGTATTCAATCGATTATTGACTAAGGCTCCTGCGGCCGTTGTCATGCCAGACTGGCAAAAAAAGATATCGAAGCTGAATCATTTTGTACTTTACGTCCTCCTAATTGCTATGCCTATAGCAGGACTACTGATGACAGTATACGGGGGTCGTCCAGTCGATGTGTTTGGCCTTTTTCAGATCCCTGTTTTTGTAGACCCTGATCGTAGTGCAGCACGATTTTATAATAATATTCATACTAATATTATTTGGCCAATGATCATAGCTTTTACTTCATTACACATTGGTGCAGCACTGTATCATCAGTTTATTTTGAAAGACCAGCTGATTAATCGTATGAAGTGAAAATCGATGCTCATACGGGCAAGGTTCTAAGCAGTCAGGTAGATGTGTAGAACGATGATTAGCTTTAAAACTCAACCTTATTATCAATCAAAACAGTAGCTTTTATCTCAGTAGCACAGGTATTAGCTACTGCTTTTTTTTGTACAATATTTAGGCATTAAGCTTTCATTCATTCAGCTTAGCAAAAACGCTATATCAAAAATATAAGGCCCGTATTTCCCTCACTTAAATTAACGATATAAATTTCATGTACAGTGTTTCATCTTAACGCTTTCTTAATGGTCGTACTCTTATACTAATATTTAAGTGCTAACCAGTGCTCTCCTACACTGGGATCATGACAACAATAACTATATCGGTGATCGCACTTTTTACTTTATTTTCAAAACCAGCCATATCTTCTGATGTTAATAACTATTAAGCGATTAATATGAGCACTCTCGATAATGAACCCGAAAATTCTGATTATCAACTTCAAAAAATACCCAACGCTCTACTAATAGCTGATAGCTTTGCAAGTGAGGTTAAAGGTAAAACAGGGCTGGCTCGTATTTTAAAAGCGACAGGCTATTCAATAGAAGGTTTTAAAGCGGCTTATAAATATGAGGCGGCTTTTAGGCAAGTTATTTGGCTCAATGTCATCCTATTTATTACCCTAATATTTATGCCTTTTGCGACTCCTATAAAAATGCTGCTGATAATCGTCTCGTTTTTATCGCTTATCGTCGAGCTATTTAATACGGGTATTGAAGCCTGCGTTGATCATACGTCAACCAAGCAACATCCTCTCGCTAAAATAGCCAAGGACGTCGGTTCGGCGGCGCAGTTTTTAGCACTGCTGCTATTGTTCGTTTTATGGTCGATGGCTTTATTTAGCTTTTTATAGTGAACAGCATTTAAGCTTTTGCAAATTAATATATTGAAAGGTATTTAAATGGCTCTAGAAAATAACTTATCTGATTGGATGTGGCTTAAGCTGCTTTGCTTAACTGTTATCGCGACCCTAACTTTTGAACACAGTCAATTTGATGTTTTTATCAGTGAGCTATTTTACTCAAACGGGAATTGGCTTTTAAAGAAAGGCGCACAGCCCTTTGCGTTTCTTTTTTATGATGGTCCTAAGCTGTTGTTGATTTTATTTGGTATCTATTTAATGACTGTATTAGCATGGAGATACTGGCAAAGCCGTTACACTCCTACTATGAGTACTCAACCATTCTTCCTCAAGCCATTCATCAAATTATCAAGTCGGGAATTAGGCTATTTATTAGTCATTATCATAATAGTGCCTACACTTGTCGCCACGCTGAAAAGCAGTACTTATGTTAGTTGTCCCAATCATTTAATACTCTTTAATGGTGATTTGCCCTACCTAAACCTTTGGCAAAGCATGCTAGCGAAAACCGATGCAAAATGCTTCCCAGCCGCTCATGCC
>JARIAA010000130.1 GCA_029264635.1 Psychrobacter sp.
ATTGATTTTGATAATTATCACACCACGCATTCAGAAGAGAATAAACATTTTTCTGAGCTAATTTATCGCCGTCTTAATAGTGCTGGACATATCAGCACAAAGGATGTCAAACAACTTTTCGACCCTGAAAAGCAGCTGTTTTTAGCCGATCGTTTCGTCAAAGGAGAGTGCCCTGAATGCGGCGCCCTTGACCAATATGGCGATAACTGTGAAGTGTGCGGTACGACTTATGACGCGACGGATCTTATCAATCCGCAGTCAACCTTGTCTGATGCCACACCCGTGCTAAAAACCTCTAAGCATTATTTCTTTGATTTGCCAGAGTTTGAGCAATTTCTAAAAGATTGGACCCGTAGCGACAATCGCCTGCAAGTATCGGTTGCCAATAAACTCCAAGAGTGGTTTGACGCCGGTCTTGCCAGCTGGGATATCTCACGCGACGCGCCCTATTTTGGGTTTCAGATTCCAGATACTCCCGCTGATGAGCCAGATAAATATTTTTATGTGTGGCTAGATGCGCCAGTCGGTTATATGGCAAGCTTTAAAAACCTATGCGATAAGCGCGCAGGGACTGATAATGAGCTTGATTTTGACCGTTATTGGATGCAAGAAAACGAGCACAAGACTGAGGTTTATCACTTCATTGGTAAAGACATCGTCTATTTCCATGCGCTATTTTGGCCCGCCATGCTAGCTGGTAGTGAGTTCCGTACGCCAACGGGCGTCTTTGCGCACGGCTTCTTAATGGTCAACGGCGAAAAAATGAGTAAGTCACGCGGCACCTTTATTAAAGCTGAAACTTACGCAGAGCATTTGCATCCAGAATACTTGCGTTATTATTTCGCCAGTAAACTGTCTGATAAAGTCGAGGACATTAACCTTGATTTAGAAGATTTTATGCAAAAGGTCAACTCTGATTTGGTGGGTAAAGTCGTTAATATCGCCAGCCGCAGCGCAGGATTCTTGGTAAAAAAATATGACGGTATATTGTCGGACATTTGCGTAGAGTCGGAGCTATTAGAAGACGTTACTAAAACAGGTGATGAGATTGCAGCAGCTTATGAAAACCGTGAGTTCTCGCGGGCAATGCGTTTAATCATGCAATGTGCGGACAAGGCCAACGAGTATATTGACGAGAAAAAACCGTGGTCACTTGCCAAACAAGAAGGGTCTGAACAAGAAGTTCAGGACGTCTGCTCGGTCGCGATCAATATCTTCCGCCAATTGATGGTGTATCTGGCACCAGTATTACCTGAGCTAACTGCCAATGCTAAAGAATTCTTAAACATCAATGAATTAAGTTTTGCCAGTCGCAACCAATGGCTGCTTGGTCATAAAATCAATAAGTTCAAACCACTCATGCAGCGTATCGAGGAAAAAGATGTCGCCGCGATGATTGAAGCTTCCAAAGAATCTTTGGCACAAAATGCGACTCCAGTGGCTGATAATTCAGCCGCGAGCAATGACAGCAGGTCTGCGGCAAAAAACACTCAGTCAGCGATAGACACTGATACAAGTACTGATTATATCGGTATTGAAGACTTTGCCAAAGTTAAGATGAAAGTTGCCCATGTCGTTGCTTGTGATTATGTTGAAGGCGCTGATAAGCTATTGCAGTTTACGTTAGACGTGGGTGAAGAAAAAACACGCAATGTCTTTAGCGGCATTCGTAAGTTTTATGAGCCTGAGCAGCTGCTGGATAAAAAAGTGATTTGCGTGACCAACCTTGCGCCGCGTAAGATGAAATTTGGCATATCCGAAGGCATGATATTATCAACGGGCAATCCAAAGACTCAGCTGACAGTCGTGACGTTACCTGACAACTGTGTTGTTGGTGATTTGTTGGCTTAACTCACATGTCTTGATGAATAATACAATAAGTATAGGAGAATCATAGTGATATGGCTAAGACTGTTGGCAGATATTCTCCTGTATTTAGCGTTAGGGTTAGTCGCTTATTGGTTTTTTACCAAAGATATCACTGCCCTATGGATTGCTATTGGTAGCGGTATTATAAGCGCTCTACTGTTTGTATATACTTCGAACATAAAGCGTTCACGACGTAACCGTCATTCAGAGTATACAAATATATGGGATTGGTTGTTTTTTATCGACATCATAGAGCTTCCCTTTCGCTTGCTTTGGTGGCTATTTAGTGGCCTATGGCGTGTCTTTGATTAGTCGTTAAATAATCAGCTAAAGATTAATAAAGGTGTCCTTTGTGACATCTTTTTTTATGATTCAGCATACGCCCTAGCCTCTCATAACACAATCAATGAGCACTCTTATAATACCTATGACGAATACGCTTTAATTTTTTATTGCGATAACTTACATTACTGTCATAATATGAACGTATTGTTTACCTTAATGTCAGCCCGTTATATCAACACGTACCTAATATTGCCTCGGGTAACCTACACTTTTTAATCTATGAGCCAAAATAACATGACCTTTGCCACGACTTTACGCCTTAGCTTGTGCAGTGCTGCTATGAGTGCTGCCCTTGGGTTGGCGGCTTGCTCTAACGCTACAGACACTGCAACCACCACTGACGACAGCGCAATCAATGACAAGCCTGCCAAATCCATTGCTATCACTCAAATCGTTGAACATCCTTCACTGGACGATATGCGCCGCGGCATCATTGATGAGTTGGCAGATAATGGTTACGTTGAAGGCCAAAATCTAAAAGTTAATTTTCAAAGTGCTCAAGGTAATACCGCAACAGCAGGTCAGATTGCCAAACAATTTGCTGGTGACAATCCAGATGCTATCGTTGCGATCTCAACGCCTTCAGCGCAATCTATCGTGGCAGCGACGACGACGATACCCATTGTTTATACGGCTGTCTCAGACCCACTTGGCGCTAAACTAATTACAGCGGACGGTAAGCCTTTTCAGAGTAACCTGAGTGGATTATCAAGCCAGCTACCCCTAGAGCCGCAGCTGGATTTACTGCAACAGATTAAACCTGGGCTGAAAACCATTGGTTATGTTTATAGCCCAGGTGAAGCCAATTCAGTATCGTTACGTGATGATTTAAAAGCAGCCCTACCAGCAAGAGGTCTGTCATTACTAGATATTCCAGCCAACCGCCCAACGGATATTGGTATGGCAACGCGCAGCCTACAAGGGCGTGCCGACATCATTTATACCTCATTTGACAATAATGTCGCGTCTGCTTTTGAAGCGATGACGCAGGCGGCAAATGAGCTAAAGATACCCATTGTTGCCTCTGATGAGTTCAGTGTTCAACGCGGTGCGACGGCGGCGCTTGGAGTTAATGATTATGACTTTGGCCGTACCACTGGCAAAATGGTCTATCGAATCCTAAATGGTGAGGCGGTCAGTAATATCAAACCCGAAGTGATGAATGAGCTTACGTTATATGTCAGCCCCAAAAATGCTAAAACGCAAGGCGTCAGCTTGCCAGCTGACA
>JARIAA010000143.1 GCA_029264635.1 Psychrobacter sp.
TATCTGCTAACGACTGTAACCAGCGAATTTCAACGGTAACGCGCGCTTTAATCAGGCCAAACTCAGACAAGTAAGGGCGTAAGCTGTCGGCTTTAGACGCGTAACGACCATCAATGGGAGAGAGTGCGGTAAGTGGAGTCATAGTTATGCCTCGATAGTTAAAAATGTAAAATTAGAAGAAATGGCGAAATTCTGGCTTATAAAAACAGACATATAAAAAGCGTGGACAAAATAATTGAGCGTAATATAGCAGATATAGCTCTTCAAAAACTAAATTAAGCCTATAACATCATTATTAAGGGGTGTTAGGGGGCCTAAGCTGTGCCGTACCATACTTAGTATTGAAGTAAAAATTACGTTGGCTTCTGGCGTCTAAAGTTAAAGGGATTGTTTTAACCGTACCATTATCACCGACATTCAAGCCATCATTGAACTCACCTACTGCACGCGGTGGGTTAGCCAGTACTGAGGTGACGGTCGCCCCATTGACATTTTTTTCTTGTAGCACGTCTTGTAAAATAAAGTTGTTGATAGCAAGATTGGCGCGATTGTTATCCGTGATTTTATAGGCAATACATTTTCCAGGCTTGATATTGTCAATCGATTTTGTACTAAAGCCTGTATTAGGGGTATCAGATAGTCGGCTACTTATTTTAGTATAATCCAGCATGGCAGGACAATCATTGATGTACTGATATTTTGTGAGTACCAAAGCGACATTTTTGGCAATGACTCTACCAACATTATTATTTAAGTAAGTATAGTTGTTTGATGAGATAGTAATGGCTTTTTCGCCAGTATTGGTACGAATAGGGTAGCTGCTATCGGCGCGTGTTTCGATAATGCACACTGAATTTCTATTACCAATAACACTTGGAACGACAGTAAATTGATACTTGCCAATTTGGCTAGTCTCCGTTGATGTCAAAGTTTGGGACGCGTATTCTATCGTAGGGTTTGCGCAGTCGTTGACCAATCTTATAGTGCTGCCAATCACACCTTTCTCAGTTGAATTCAACGTCCCATTGAAGTAATCTGCATTATCGTATATACCACCGATGGTGCTTGCATTGGCGTTATTGTCGTCGATACCGCCATTATCATTAAATACCGTCCCTGAAAAGGTATATAGCTGCTCGCTCTCTACGCCAAAGCTGATCCATTCGTTAAAAGTTTCACCAACTACATCTGCTGCAATACCGCTATTTCCTCTCATAATGCCTTCATAAGTCAAAGTAACAGTCTTTGCATTTCTAACCGCAAGGACATAATTGCTTCTGGAGTTTTCAATTCCATAGCTCACGTAGCTGCTGTTAGTAGGAAGGATTGTCTCAGTATTTAACGGAGGGTAAGAAGTTTTATTATTGGGAGTGATAGAAGACTCTTTTAAAATATTTTCAAAAGTAGGGGTTGGAGGCAACGTCCCTCTTTTTTGGGCGCTAAAGCTGACTTCACTGTTAGCATTGGTAGTAGGTATGAATGAGCTGCTACTGCCACTACCATTAAGAGTGGGGATACTATAATAATAAAGATTGCCTGAGTCGTTTACGCGTAATTGTGGAGAGGTGATTGAGTTATTTGAGCTAAAACTACTGTCAGGTAGTTTTTTGCCCATAAAATAGTCACCCATAGCGCCAAAGAAATAGCTAACACTAGGGTTTTCCTTAACCACAGCTTGGGTAGTCACACTAATATTGGGATGAACATAGGGTGTATATTTTAAAGTTTGACGGGCCACCTCTGAGTTACCAGTCGTAGTATAGCTGGCTTGGCCGATTTTTACGGTATGTATAGAGTTATTGTCATTGGGTGTAATGGTAAAAGTATATTCAAATTTATCTTTATCGTTATTGGTATCGTCGCCGTTTTTGATCTCAATCCCATTATTACCAGCAAGGAAAGTGACGTTTCCATAGCCTCTGGTCTCGTTACGAGAAATAGTAAAGGTGCCGCTTGCACCAGCAGTGCCATCCGCTTTGTTAGCCACATAAGTACCGTTTGCAGTCCCATTTAAAGCACTTTGATTGAGGATGGTGAATGTACCCATGTTAGTCGGTATGGCGTTTACATTGAAAGACGCCAAGATGGTTGCAAGTAACAGCGAGCGTCTTACCCATGATGTAGACACTTTTGAGGCGTAAGAGTCAGGTAGAAAGCGATAAATCATGGATTACCTTAATAAGTAACATAACAAGATAACTGATTATGTGGATTAAAAATCCCAATAAATATAGTTATCTAAAGCTATGGAAAAGATGAATAGGGACTCTAAAGCCCAGATGGAGCATCGATAGAAGCAATCACGCCGCCACCCAAACAAACCTCTTCGATATAAAATACGGCTGACTGACCTGGGGTGACCGCACGCTGCGGCTCATCAAATACGGCACGAACTTCACTACCATCGGCGTTTGTCGCAAAAACACAGCAAGCTTGGTCAGGCTGGCGATAGCGCGACTTTGCCATACAGCGCAAACCATCTTGGCTAAAAATATCAGCAGGGGGCAAACCCTCGACCCAGTCCAGCTTGTAAGCCTGTAGCTCATGACTCATTAGCATCGGATGCGCGTGACCTTGGCCGACGATTAAACGGTTTTTGTCCAGCTCTTTTGCCAAGACAAACCAAGGCTCCTCTGGACGGTCTTTGACACCACCAATACCGATACCACCGCGCTGACCTAGTGTGTAATACATCAGCCCATCATGAGTGCCAATCACTTTATGATCGTCAGTCATAATATCGCCTTTTTGGGCAGGTAAGTACTGCTGCAAAAAGTCTTTAAAGCGGCGCTCACCGATAAAACAGATGCCTGTAGAATCTTTCTTTTTAGCAGTTTCTAAGTCATGCTCTTCAGCGATTTGCCTGACGATTGGTTTTTCAAGCTCACCGACGGGAAACAAGGTCTTGGCAATTTTGTCGCCGCCTACGGCATGTAAAAAGTAGCTTTGGTCTTTATTATTATCAAGTCCGCGCAAAAGCTGTGCAACAAGCATACCATCTGCATTGGTATAATTAACGCTTCTGCGAGTATAGTGACCAGTGGCAATATAATCGGCACCAAGGGTCAAGGCATAATCTAAAAATGCCTTAAATTTAATTTCTTTATTGCACAAAATATCAGGGTTAGGGGTGCGTCCAGCTTTGTATTCTGCTAAAAAATGCTCAAAGACACGGTCCCAGTATTCCATTGCAAAGTTGGCAGTATGTAGTTTAATACCAATTTTGTCACATACCGCTTGCGCGTCCGCTAAATCGTCCATAGCGGTACAGTATTCGGTACCATCATCTTCTTCCCAGTTCTTCATGAATAAACCCTCCACTATAAAGCCTGCCTGCTGAAGCAAGACGGCTGAGACAGAAGAGTCAACCCCACCTGACATACCGACAATCACATGCTTGGTGCTTGGATTATCGATATCGGCTAAGGTTAGAGCAGGGTAGGCGTTAAAAGAATCTGGAATATTTGGCATGGCTGACATAGAACGGCTCAACAATTGGTACCTTATCTAAAAAAGTGACTTGCAAAAGCCCCATCTGTTGCTTAATAGGCTAGCGGGGTGAGTTCATCGCTCAGATTTGGTATTATGATAAAATAAGCGCTCTATTATAGCAGTTAATTGAAATGGGTAGCGGCCTATGCGCTTATATTGCTTTGAGATGACTTTAAAAATTCAGATAGCAATTGTAAATTATTTTAATTACACCTTATTAACGTTGGAACCAGAATGATAAGAATCGGTCAAGGTATTGATGTCCACGCTTTTCATAATAATGGCAAGCAGCAGCAATATGTCATATTAGCAGGCGTGCCAATTGAGCACAGCCATAGTCTACTTGCACACTCTGATGGCGATGTGGTGCTGCATGCGCTGGCAGATGCGTTGCTTGGTGCCTTAGCGCTTGGTGATATTGGTCAGCATTTTCCTGATACTGACGCGGCGCACGCAGGCCTTGATTCGCGAGTATTACTCCGCTACGCTTACAACAAAGTACAAGAAGCAGGGTATACCTTAGGTAATGCAGATATTACTGTGATGTGTGAGCGTCCAAAACTGGCACCTTACAGCCAAGCCATGCGCGACAATATCGCCCGTGATTTGCAAACAGCAGTCAGCAATGTCAGTATTAAAGCCACTACCACTGAAAAATTAGGTTTTACGGGGCGACAAGAAGGTATCATGGCCAATGCCGTGGTATTATTGGTGCCTAATGTGGTTCATGCCTAACGTGATTAAAGGTTAACCGCAAATAGCTTATAAAGACGATTGATAGTGCTTGTAATGTGGCAACGTTTGCCCCATGTAGCAAAAATACGAAATTTAATAAATGATTGAATGAATAGGAGCTTCTATGAGTGAGCAAACCCCAAACACCGCTGCTAACGACGTTGAGCAGCTGATCCGTGATCAAATCAAAGACAATAAAGTCATCCTTTATATGAAAGGCACACCGCAGTTCCCGCAGTGCGGTTTTTCAGCGCGCTCAATTGAAGTATTGACTCAAATCGGTCGTCCATTTGCTTTTGTAAACATTTTGGAAAACCCAGAGATTCGTGCAACGTTACCAAAAATTGCAAACTGGCCAACGTTTCCACAATTGTGGATTGATGGTGAGTTGATGGGTGGTTCAGATATCATTTTACAAATGTACCAGTCAGGCGAGCTTAAGCCATTGGTTGAAGCGAATAGCCCTGCCGCGTAATATGTTAAATTCTCTGTTTAACTGCTTTGATGTGTATCTCAATGACTTAACTTATTAAAGTACGGCAAATTAAAGTATGACAAGCCCGAGCTGCCTTTTCTAATAAATTGGAATGGTCTCTCGGGTTTTTTATTGATGCAATTCGTTGTTTTTGTAGGTTTTATCCCCATATAGGGTTCACTATAAATCCAAAATTAATAATAAGAGATTCTTATGAGTAACCAACCGAATGCGCAGCAAAACATCGATCAAGAAGTAACTCAACAAGCTGCTATTGAAAAGCGCCGTGAACATTTAAAAAACGAATCGACACGCATCACTGAAATTGCGAGCAGCGAGCCCAACTCAGCGCTTAAATGTATTCATCAGCTGAGTGTGGCAGGCGGTGCAACCGAAAGCACTTATGTCGCTATCGAGCAGCGCGTCGTTGCCGATCAAGATGCTGCTGGTGCTTATCATTTGGCTTTGCTGGCGCAAAATACGCCAGATTTACCCATTGATGCGCGTCAGCTTATTGAGCTGGTGGTTAATAAGGGGGATAATGCTCAGCGTTTGGCACTACTAAAAAACTTGCCGCTGCCGCCAGTCGATATGATAAAGGAATATATTTTGGCCAGTAATGACGGTGATGCTATTGGACAGATGAATGCTTATTTGCAGATTAATCCTGAGGGCTATGGTAGCCAGCACATGCTAGCAAGTGGTCAGACAGATCGTATCGTACCGCTTAGCTCTGGTAATAATTTAAGTTAAGTTATCAACAAATAGTAGCTATCATTTATATGAAGAGTTTTGACGCTTAATATTAATAGTTTTTGAGGTAACGTTTTTTAGGAGTCAAAAAATTGTTATAATTAGCCCTCAGCTATTTAGCGCCTTTTATTTTTAACGATTTTCAACGATTTATTCTATCCGTTCTTAAAAAACGATTAACGCTCTTTACTCATGTGACAAGTTATCGATTGCTAACGAGAACTTGTCGCTAACAATAGCGTCATTCAAGCGAGGCATGCATGCAATATCCAAAACATTACGACGTGGTAGTCATCGGCGGCGGTCACGCTGGTACTGAAGCTGCCTTAGCGGCTGCACGTATGGGCGCGCAAACATTGCTGTTGACGCATAATATTGAGACGCTGGGACAAATGAGCTGTAATCCTGCGATTGGTGGTATCGGTAAATCACATCTAGTACGTGAGATTGACGCGCTTGGCGGTGCTATGGCATTGGCGACGGACAAAGCGGGGATTCAGTTTCGCGTATTGAACAGCCGTAAAGGCGCTGCTGTACGTGCTACTCGCGCGCAAGCGGATCGTATTCTTTATAAAGCTGCCATTCGTCAAACGCTTGAAAATCAGCCCAATCTGGATTTATTCCAACAAGGAGCGGATGATATCTTGGTTGAAAATGGTCGCGCGACGGCGGTTGTCACCTCCACTGGTATTATCTTTAAGACCGAAACCGTGGTACTGACCTCAGGAACATTCCTAGGCGGTGTTATTCATATCGGCCTTGAAAACTCTAAAGGTGGGCGCGCAGGGGATCAACCTTCTATTAAATTGGCTGACCGTTTGCGTGAGCTAAAGCTGCCAGTGGGTCGTCTAAAGACTGGCACGCCTGCGCGTATCGATGCGCGTAGCGTTGACTTTAGTATGATGACGGTACAGCCAGGCGATACGCCGCTACCTGTGATGAGCTATATGGGGGATGTCTCCATGCACCCTGAGCAAGTCAATTGCTATATTACGCATACTAATGCGCGTACCCATGATATTATTCGTGAGAATTTAGACCGCTCACCGTTGTTCTCTGGCAAAATTGAGGGCGTGGGTCCACGTTATTGTCCATCGATTTAAGATAAGATTCACCGCTTTGCCGATAAAGACAGTCATCAAATTTTTATTGAGCCGGAAGGTTTGACCACGCATGAGTTGTATCCGAATGGCATCTCAACGAGCTTACCGTTTGATGTGCAATTAGACTTTATCCATAGTATGAAAGGCTTAGAAAACGCGCATATTACTCGTCCAGGCTATGCGATTGAATACGATTATTTTGATCCGCAAAATCTAAAACCGACACTTGAGACTAAATCGATTGAGCGCTTGTACTTTGCAGGTCAAATTAATGGTACGACGGGCTACGAAGAAGCGGGTGTGCAAGGTCTCTTAGCAGGAACCAATGCGGCACTCGTCACCAGCGATAATAGTGAGTTTGCGACATGGACACCGCGCCGCGATGAAGCGTATCTTGGTGTGCTTGTGGATGATCTTATCACTCATGGGACGACTGAGCCCTATCGTATGTTTACGAGCCGTGCGGAGTATCGTTTGCTCTTGCGTGAAGACAATGCGGATCAACGCTTGACGGAAACGGGTCGTCAGCTTGGCTTGGTCAATGATGATCGCTGGCAAGCTTATCAACAAAAGATTGAGGCCATTGCTACGGAATCCGCGCGCCTAAAAGACATGTGGGCAACGCCTACCAATACACTTGGTCAAAAAGTCACTGAACAAACAGGCGAAGTACTGAGCAAAGAGGCGACAGCGTTTGATTTACTAAAACGTCCTCAAGTGCATTTTGCTGATATCGCTGCTATTACGGACTCGCAAGTTGACCCGCAGGTGGGTGAGCAGATTGAGATCTCTGTGAAGTACGCAGGCTATATTGATCGTCAGCAAGAAGATATCGATCAGAT
>JARIAA010000164.1 GCA_029264635.1 Psychrobacter sp.
TCGTTTGCGTTGGATCATAATCCACATTGGCGGTCTCGCCTGCAAAGTTCACACTCGCTTCATATACAGCAGGCTTTTTATTAAGCACCTTCTCGATCCGTGACGCACAGGCTTGACATGACATCCCATCAATCGCAAGTTGCAGATGCGCACGCTTTGTCGCAAGCGACGTGTTAGACTCAACATCGGTTTCAACATCATAAGATTGATCACTGGAAGTACGGGTAGCATCATTCATAAATAGAGCTCGTTAAGGCGTTTATAGGTTTTATTAGCTAAAGAAGTCTGGCGATGAAAAAATGAGAGATGTAAATAAAATAGGCGGCTCATCCTAAAGTTTATTCTGTATAGGATCTAATTATAGTAGAGTAACATAAGGTCATTATACTAAAAAGAATAGTGATGATATCTATTAAATGGTCATCGTCACGATCAATTCAAGTACAATCAATTCAAGTACAATCAATTCAAGCGATGTATCTCAAACCATTTAACCATTAAAAAAGCCAGCTATAGTAGCTGGCTTTTTATCAAAGAGAAATAAAAATTATGAATTAGCAACGGTTGCATCAAATCCAGCGTCATCGATCGCCGCAGCAATTTCTTCTGCACTGGTTTTACTGTCATCAAAGGTCACTGTTGCAAGATTATCCGTCAAATCAACAGAAATAGTATCCACGCCGTCGATTCCATCAGTAGCAGTATGCACACTTGCTACGCAACCGTCGCAAGTCATGCCATTAATATTAATTATACGAGTTTGGCTTGCCATTTTAGGCTCCTTATTGTTATTTATATAATGAAAAACTGTCCAACGATAGATATCAAACAGCTAACCCTTACGTTAAGGGATAATGACAGCAATATCAAGTAAGTCTAGTAAGTGCTTTATGATCAGTTTACGGCTTAGTAAGTGAAAATGTAACTGAACTGGTCGTGTCCACATTTAAAAATCAGTCGGTTGAATTGATGACATACCTTATTCGTGATAACGAGGATTTTGCGGCGCATCAATCGGAAAGGGCTGAGTCACATAATCGACCATACTAATCGCAGCCGTAAAAGCATGAATACTGGTATCGGTATCGTCATAGCGTATGAGTGCTGTACTACTAGCAGGATCAAGCTCGACAGCTGTAACGCCATGAATGTTTTTTAGCGCTGTCATTACACTGTCCACACCTTTGGCATCGTCAATATTTTCGATACTCACCTTAGCCATTTTAATCGCCATAATCTTATCCTTTTAATACAACGGGTTTATAAACAGTTATTAATGGGTATCTAAGACTTTAAAACCTTTAACCAACTCATCAATCTGCTTGAGCTGACGCAAAAACGGCTCTAATTGACTCGTTCTCAAGGCACAAGGACCATCGCACTTTGCTGTTTCTGGGTTTAGATGGGCTTCTAAAAACAAGCCTGCTAACCCTGTTGCCATGCCTGCACGTGCAAGGGTGGTGATTTGCTCACGGCGTCCGCCCGCACTGTCACTACGCGCGCCTGGCTGCTGCAAACTATGGGTCACATCAAAAAACACTGGAATATTCATCTGCTTCATGGTATCAAAGCCCAGCATATCGACGACCAAATTATTATAACCAAACGCACTACCACGCTCACAAAGAATCAGCTTATCGTTGCCACCCTCAAGGCACTTATTAACGATGTGGCGCATCTCGTGCGGGGCCAAAAACTGCGCCTTTTTAATATTAATGATAGCGTCTGTCTTCGCCATCGCATGAACTAAGTCAGTCTGACGCGACAAAAACGCAGGAAGCTGGATAATATCGGCAACCTCAGCGACGGGCGCTGCTTGATACGGCTCGTGTACGTCGGTAATAATGGGAACTTGGAACTTTTCTTTGATTTGCCCTAGCCAATCGATGCCCTTCTCTAACCCAGGACCTCTATAAGAATGTAGGCTTGAACGATTGGCTTTATCAAAGCTGGCTTTAAAAACATAACCAATGCCCAAACGCTGACATATCTCAATATACTGCTCAGCAATCTCAAACGCCAATTCTTTAGATTCTAGAACGTTCATACCACCAAACAAGACAAAGGGCTGATCATTACCGATATTGATCGTATTGCCACTTGGCGTAGTAAGCTTAATATGGGATTGAGCGGTTAATACATTATCCATGAAGTCATCACTATCTTTATTGTTATTTATATGTCATTATTACTCATATTGCTACCCCATATTGTAACCGATAGCCCAGTTAAAAAAAGTATACAAGCGTAATTAGACACAATCGATAGTTTTGACTAGAGATTTTTATAAAGTTACTATTTTAAAAAGCAAAAAAGACCGATTCAAAAATCAGTCTTTTAAGTGATGTCAAACTGTCATACTTAAACGATTACTTAGTTGCGCTAAAATTCTTCGCCGCTTTGACAAAGCTATTAAACAATGGATGACCACCGCGGGGCGAGCTGGTAAATTCAGGATGGAACTGTACGGCGACAAACCAAGGATGATCGCTAATCTCCACCGACTCAACCAAATGCTGCTTGGCAGAATACCCTGATATCTTCATACCTGCTTGCTCTAAGGGCTCAATATAGCGATTGTTCATCTCATAACGATGGCGATGACGTTCAGTGATATTATTCGCGCCATAGATTTGGCTCAATTTAGTCCCAGCAACCAGTTCCGCTTGCTGAGCACCTAGACGCATGGTGCCACCAAGGTCTGAATCATCACTACGAATCTGTAGCTCGCCGCGCTCATCTAACCATTCAGTAATAAGGCCAATGATAGGCTCAGCAGTCTTGCGATCAAACTCAGAAGAATTGGCATCGATATCAAGTACATTGCGTGCGTATTCAATGACTGCCAGCTGCATACCAAGACAGATGCCTAAATACGGCACGTTGTTTTCGCGCGCATAAGTAATGGCCTTTATCTTGCCTGTCGTACCGCGCTCACCAAAACCGCCTGGTACTAAAATCGCGTCCGCATCATTAAGCTGCGCAAGTAAGTTGTCGTCATCTTCTAAGCGCTCAGCATCGATATAATCAATCTTGACGTCTGCTTTATGCGTGATACCTGCATGTAGCAACGCCTCATTAATAGACTTATAGGCATCAGGCAATTCGACATATTTGCCGACCATCGCTACGGTAACGGTCGATTCAGGATTGAGCTGGGCTTCAACCACTTTGTCCCAATCGCTCAAATCTGCCTCTGGCACATCAAGACCGAAACGCTCGCAGATCAAATCATCAAGATCTTGCTCATGAAGCGTACGCGGTATTTGATAAATGCTTTGCGCATCCTCACACATAATAACTGCACGCTCTTCAACGTTAGTAAATAGTGCAATCTTACGACGGTTGTCTTGTGAGATATGATGATCCGAGCGACAAATTAAAATATCAGGCTGCAGACCAATAGAACGCAGCTCTTTAACCGAATGCTGGGTCGGTTTGGTTTTGGTTTCGCCTGCACTGGCAATATAAGGCACGAGCGTTAAATGCATCAGCATGTCGCGATTGCGACCAAGCTCTACTTGCATCTGACGTACGGCCTCCATAAAAGGAAGTGACTCGATGTCGCCGACGGTCCCGCCAATCTCGATAATGGCGATATCATAGCCTTCACCACTGGCCAAAATTTTACTTTTAATCTCATCAGTGATATGTGGAATAACTTGTACCGTACCACCGAGATACTCGCCACGGCGCTCTTTATTCAAGACGTTCTGATAAATACGGCCACTGGTAAAGTTATTACTCTTACTCATCTTTGAATGGCGTAAAAAACGCTCATAATAACCCAAATCTAAATCGGTCTCAGCGCCATCTTCAGTGACGAACACTTCACCATGCTGAAATGGGCTCATCGTACCTGGGTCGACGTTAATATACGGATCCATCTTAGTCATCGTCACACTCACGCCGCGTGCTTCGAGTATTGCAGCGAGAGAAGCTGCGGTAATACATTTTCCTAGTGAGGACACTACCCCACCGGTCACAAATATAAACTTGGTCATAGCACTCTGTCGGTAATTGGTAAGGAAGGATTTTACTAAAAATACGTCACAAAATATAGGGCAAAAGCACAAACTCTTTAAAACGCTCAGCTTTTCCTTTTTTTCATCTTAATTGATACAACGCAAAAAGACTCACCTTTTTAAGATGAGCACTTATATTTTTATTTTGTACGGACTATATGTATACCCTGTGAATTTAGAATTTGTATTCTAAACCGCCACCGATTGCAAATACACTAATATCAGATTCGATATTGTCATAACGCTCATATTTTTCATTATTAGCATCTGCCCCCTTGGATTTTACTGACCGCCACATAATCGGCTGAATTCTGACCGATATAAGCATGACCGGTTATATTTTTCTTAAAGTCGTATTTGCCGCCCAGCACTATTTGATCCGAATTAGAATTGTCATAACCATTTAAATTATCAGTCCTGTTGTACTGAAGATAGATAGAGGCAGGCTTGGCAAAATTGTCCAAATCCATCTCACCGCTGACTACCCAACCTCTCTCCTTTTGAGAGTCATCAAAATCATAGTCGACTTGTTGGTACATGAGACCTAAAGTGACGTCATTTGGAAGGCTAATATACTTATCTATATCAGCCGTTAGCGCAGCACGAATAACGTCACCGCCATAATTCACTTTTTTTCTACGGGGTTCATCTGGATCGGTTAAGTCTAAAATGCTAATATCATCATCAACATCCATATCTTTACTGTATGCAAGCCCTACAGTGTAGCCTGCATCCGGTTCATACAGCAGTGAAGTAGCAAAGCCATCCTTTCGACCTCTACTCTCGGATGAAAAGCTTTCATCAGCTGCATATTGCAACCTTAAATCTAGGGGCAGATCCTCGTACTGAGGTGCAATCCACACAACTGAGTTACTCTGGCGGGAGTCGTCAAGCATGTTAAGTGCGCGAAGCTCATCTTCTCTTTTGAGCTTACTGTCTCCTAAGTTATCCCAGTAACCTTCGGTAACAATGACCTTATCAACTTCACCGAGTATCGATGAATTACGGCCAACACGCAGCTCACCGTACTGCTTATTTTTTAGTCCCAAATAAGTATCACGATTTTTGAAGGCCGACTTATCACCATCAACACTAATCCCATATTCTAACTTATAAACCAAATCCGTATTATCAGTCATATCCTCAGAACCTCTGAGGCCTAATCGTCCAGAATGTGAGTTGATCTCTACTGTATTTTCATCATATTCGTTTAACGCTTTAGTCGCCTCACCTGTACGAAGACGAGTACTTCTATCTGCCTTGGAATTAATATAGTCTGTAGTAATAAACGCTTTACCATAAAATTTTGGAGCTGCATCAACAGTAGGCACCCAAAAAGAGACCATAAGAATAACTAAAAGTAGGTTTTTCATAAGAACCCCTCTATTTGTAATGTTAATACAGAGCAGATTAACACCTTATAGTCACTAAGGTTTAAATATAAGTCTTAGAAGTGAAACACAATAGCTTTGTTATGAGATAGTTTATATAAAAAACACAAAAGCTCACCTATAAAGATGAGCTTTTTATTGCAGCAAAACCATAAAAATCAAAATATAGCGAATATTAGAAGATGTATTCTAAACCAGTACCAACTACGAATACTTCAGCATCGCCAGGTGCGCCATAAGTGATATTATCACCGTCAACATTTACAGATGTCACGTTGTCAGCATTGTTCACACCTGCATAAGCATGCATGATCATATTATCTTTAAAGAAGTATTTGCCACCAACAACGATTTGATCTGATTTAGCATCATCCCAGCCATTGAGATTGTCCGTTTTATTGTACTGCGCATATACAGTAGCCGGACGAGCAAGATTAGTTAGACCCATCGCCGCACTAACAATTAAGCCTTTTTCCTTTTTAGTATCGCGATCGTAATCATAATCAGCTACTTGATATAAAGCGCCAAGTGTGACAGGTGCTGCTATATATTTACCGAGATCTACAGTAGCCGTACCGCGGATAATATCGCCAGCGACGTTTTGGTCTTTATCATAAGCGATACCAGCAGTGAAACCTTTATCTTGATCAAACATGAGTGCAACGCCGTAGCCGTCATTATCATTGCTATTTTGATCATCAGAGCTGTACATAGCAGAAAGCTCTAAGGGTAGATTGTTATATTTTGGGGCCGTCCAAATGATTGAGCTATTGATACGATCACTATCGGCCATGTTTAAAGCCTCAACAACGTCGTTTTCCATCTCGTTGTTACCTAAATTATCCCAGTAACCACTATCGGCAGTAACAACATTATTAATTCTATCTAAGCTAGACTGGTTTTTACCCACACGGAATTCACCAAACTGTTTATTGACAACACCAAGATACGTATCACGGTTGGTAAAGCCATCATTATCACCATCGATACTAGTACCATATTCTAATTGATAAATAACATCTGTATTTGTAGTTAATGCCTCAGAACCTCTAAGACCAATACGTGAAGAATGAGAGTTAATTTCTAGGGTATTCTCATCAAGATCAAGGTCAGGGGCTGATGAGTCGAAGTCAGCGTTGACATAATCAGCCGCTAAAAAGGCTTTACCGTATATTTGTGGTGCTGCATTGGCCGTAGATACAGCTAAGGCCGCGACTGAGGTAGCTAAAAGCAACTTTTTCAAGGGAGATCTCCACTTTATAATGTTAGTAGCAAGAACGCTATTATTAACCGATATTTATCATGCTAGTGTTGTAAATTGCCAAAGATATAATGGGTAACATCTGTTACCAGACTCATACTTCAGGCTTAAGGATAACAACTTTGACATAATTTGCAACATTTAAATATACAAAAATTACTTCAAAATAGATACTCTAAACCGCCGCCCAGTGCAAACACCTTAATATCTGCAACTGAATGAGTAACATCTAGTGGACTTGTATAATCAGCAGTATTTTGACCAATATAAGCATGAGCAATAACATTGTCTTTAAACTTGTATTCACCACCAAGCACTATTTGATCTGAGTCATTATTACCAATGCCATTTAGGTTGTCGGTTTTATTATATTGAAGATAAACAGAAGTGGGTCGAGCAAAGTTATTTAAGGCCATTTTGCCACTAACTATGAGGCCCTTTTCTTTATCAGAACCTGCAAAGTCATAGTCCACTTGCTGATATACCGCCCCTAACGTTAGGGGCGTCGCTAAGCTTATATATTTATCCACATCGATTGTGACCGCGCCACGTATAGCATCACCGCCGTAATTGAGGCTCCCTTCGTTATTTTCACCATTACCGAAGTCTAAAATATCAAGACTGCCACTTGCTTCGATATCTTTACTATAAGCCAGACCTGCTGTAAATCCCGTCCCTTTATCGAACATCAATGAAGCACCATACCCTGTATCACTCTTATCATTAGAGTTTTCATCGGCGGCATACTGCAACACCATGCCTAGACCCTCGTACTTAGGGGTAATCCATAACACTGAGCTGTTCTGACGAGTATAATCCAGCATATTTAGAGCATCAGCACCGCCGTCATCATTTAGCGTTCTTTTGCCTAGATTATCCCAGTAAGCTCTAGTGACCACAGGGTTATACACATAACTAAAAACAGAGGAGTTACGACCAACGCGAAACTCACCATAGGTTTCATTTTTTAGACCCAAATACGTATCACGATTACTAAAAGCTGTATCACCACTATCGCCATCAATTTGAGTACCATACTCTAGCTGATAAATGATATCCGTATTAGCAGTAATTGCTTCAGACCCCTTTAAGCCCAAGCGTGAAAAATTTGAGTTTATCTGTACAGAGTCTGTGTCAAAGTCTTTAGGAACATTTTGGCCATTATCATAATCTGCTTTTCCATTGACATAGTCAGCCGTTAAAAAGGCCTTGCCATAGATTTGTGGTGCAGCATTCGCAACTGGAACAGACAAAACAACAACCGCTGAGGTTAAAAGCATTTTTTTCATAACAATGTCTCTATTTTATAATTTTAATGACAGGTCGCTTTGAAAAGTAAAATATACCGTCATAATACTCAAAAAATTCGTAAACTGATTATCGACTAAAACCTCTATAACAAAAAACTCACCCCTAGGGATGAGTTTTTGCATACTGCTAATGCAAAGGGTGGATTTAGAATTTATATTCTAAACCAGTACCGATAACTAATACATCAACATCGCCTTTTGTAGGAAGCACGATTTCATCTACATCATTATTACCCAACGTTTCGATATCATCAGCATTATTTATACCTGCATAAGCATGCATAATAATGTTGTCTTTAAAGAAGTATTTTCCA
>JARIAA010000203.1 GCA_029264635.1 Psychrobacter sp.
AATCTGACTACTGGTGAAAAAATATCTGGGCGTACTGATGAGAACGGAGTAACTGAACGGTTTTCTTCAAATAACTCTGAAAAAATTGAAGTGTATTTAAATCTTGATACACATGATGGCACAGTTGAGCTGCACGAAGTAGCCGACGATACAGTCAGTTCAAAATAAAAATGTTATGGTCAGGGCAAATATCATAAAATAATTTGGATAAGTCATTTTCCATCCAACCTTGGCGTAGAAACTTCACTTATGCCCATTTCTTTTCCCACTCGAGCACAGCTCTTGTCTCGCGCTCAAAGCCGCTTTCATCCATATAGACGATGGGATAGCCTTGCTGCATAAAATTATTAAGCTTACTTAGATATATTGCTCTTTTTATCGGACACGCTTTTGGATGTTCCAAAGTCTTTTTTTTGACTGATACCAAGCCGCTTTAAGGCATGATGAATGCCTGTCTTACTATCGTTTAGACGACGTGCTCGCTCATACTGGTAATCATTGAGATGCTCTTTAACATCATTGAGTAGTACGTCATCTGGTATTTTATAAGGTTTGGTTTGCCTGGTTGTTTTGCTATGAACACGTCTCTTCCAGTTCTGTATAGTAGTGGGGCTAAGATTATAAAACTTCGCCGCTTGAGCAAAGGTCATACCATCATCTATACTTTTAAGAACTTGTCTGCGAAAATCTAGCGAGTGAGTTATGGTCTTTATGATAACAATTAGATTTGATAATTAGTTTATAACACTTTTAAATGGGCTTGACTGTATCACCCTTAAGCCAGAAAAGTATTGTTAGTAAGCCAAAAGCCATCAACCGCCAAACCTATCAATCTGCACCCTCAATCAAAAATACTGCATCTCCAGTCATTTTATTTCTTAAAGTATTGTCTATAGTTAAATGACTATATTTATCTTTTTAACTATAGAGATATTGTAGTAATAACACCTTTTTACAGGACGTAAAAGGCATGGTGTGACTACTGTCAACGAATTAAAAGTCTTTGCCGCTAATTATGTTTAGCCGGTAGGCGATTATGACGACGGTACAACCAATAGACTATCATAAGGAGTGTGATATGGCGGGTGTAATACAACCAAAGAATAAAGGGCATGACATCTCTGCCACCCCTTCTGATCCTAACCAAGAGTTGGTATCAGATGCAGATCGTGCTTCGAGAGGCTCTCTAACGATGGCTTGGTGGGGCGTTTGCAGTGCCATGTTTTACTTAGTCATTGGTATTGCAATGGCAGAGAATTATGGGACTAAGAACGCGATTATTGGCTTATTGATAAGCTGCGTCGCTTACGGAATCATCAATGGAATCATCACTCGCTATGCCATTCATACAGGCATGTCAGTGGCCTTGTTTTCTCGCGTATTATTCGGTCATAAAGGCGCAGCTTTAGCGACACTCATATTTTTTGCTACAGCTATGTACTACGCGGTGTTTGAAGGCTCTGTCATTGCCGTCACTTTCAGCCAAACTTACCCCTCTGTCCCTTACTGGATCGCCGCTTTAATCGTAGTGGCTTATAGTGTGCCTATGATTATGGGCAGTGTGCAAAACTGGCTAGACAAACTAAATGGTGTGCTCTTGCCGTTTTATATTATCGGGCTTATCGCGGCGGTCGTCATGGCGACCAATGAGTACGGTTATAGTAGCGCTTGGCTGTCTTTGGGGCCTAAAGAGGCACTGCCTTTTGGCTGGTGGAACGTTGCCGTATATTACATGGGCATATGGGTATTGATGATGTATACCTTTGATTATGCGCGTTATGGCAAGCAAGAAGACAGTAAATTCTTATCTTGGTTTAATTTCGGTATACCTTTCTATCTCGTCGCTTTTTTCTTAAGCGGTTTGGCAGGAATTTACTTAGTGAGCACTATTCCATTAGAGGGCGAGTTATCTGAAGTGTCCATCACTTTAGGACTGGTAAAATTAATGGGTGTGTTCGGCCTCATCTTTGTGGTCATTACTCAAACTCGTATTAATACGGCCAATTACTTATTAGCAACGACCAATTTACAAGCCTTCCTCAAAGATACTATCAATATTAAGGTTCCAAAATTCGTTGGTGCTTTATTGATTGGTACTTTTATTTTCGTCCTTATGCTGCTCGATGTATTTGCCTATCTGTTACAAGCGCTTGCTTATCAAGGCGTGTTTGTGGTGGCTTGGGTGGCTATTGCCCTAACCCATATTCTTTATCCTAAACGAGAAGACATCTTTGGTGCTGTTCCTGTCATCGACCCGCAGCGCTTGCCAGCATTTGATAAGTCAGGATTAGTCGCTTGGATAGCAGCCTCAATCGTCGGAATTGTGCTCATGAATTTGGGTGGTAGCTGGGTCAATTGGTATGCGACTTTAACTTTTATTACGGCGACTGTTCTGTACGCGATATTGATGCCCAAAGATCAGCAGCACGTTTTAAAACTCTCGTCAGAAACAACGACTGGCTAAATAAATAAGATGAAAAGTGCGCTCACAGTCAAATACTGTACTCGCATAGTCCATTTATTTACAGTGCGCGTTGCTATAGTAAAGTCAGTGCGATAATAAGATTACAAGGAGTGAATCATGAATCATACTAACGATGCCTCGACCAAAGCTTCAACTACGGCCCTCGACCCTATCACCTTATCTGTTGTTCGCGGCGCGTTAGAAACCGCGCAACGCGAGATGACACTTACCTTAGAAAAAACAGCACGCTCTAGTGTGTTTAACCTAGCTCACGATTATAGTAATGCGCTGTTTGATCATCTACCTGAGATGATATTACAAGGTCAAGATATTCCTATCCATCTAGGCTCATTGATGCCAGCTATGAAAGCGGTAGCAGGATTTTATGGCGATGATATCCATGAAGGCGACATTATTTATCACAATGATCCTGTCGTCATGGGCAGTCATATTTTAGATTGTTGTATGTATAAGCCCGTATTTTATGAAGGCGAATTGGTTTTTTGGACGGTATGCAAAGGCCATGTTACCGACATTGGTGGCCCTGTACCTGCTGGTTATAATCCAGACGCTAAAGAAATTTATGCCGAAGGTTTGCGCATTCCGCCGATTAAAATATGGGAAAAGGGCGTTAGACGTAACGACGTTATCAACCTTATTCATAGCAATATGCGTTCACGTCGCAATCAAGAAGGCGATTTGAATGCCCAGTACGGTGCTTGCGCGGTTGGTGAGCGCAACATGATTGCCTTGCTAGACAAATATGGCGTAGAGACAGTTCGTGCAGCGATTGAAGAGCTGAAAAATATGGCGGATAGGCATATGCGCTCGCTTATCGAATCGCTGAACGATGGCGAGTATCATGGCGAGGCCGTTCTGGAAGATTCAGGACACGGTCTTGGCGATTTGACCATCACTGCAGATATCACTATCAAAGGCAGTGATGTCCATATCAAGATAGGCAGTCCGCCACAAGTCCCTTACTTTATTAACTCTTATGCTGGCAACTCAATGTCAGGCGTCTTGCTTGGACTTATGATGTTCGCGCAAGTAGACCCTCCCTATAACGAAGGTCTGTATCGCTGCGTCACCGTCGATTTAGGTGAGCATGGCACGCTATGTAATGCCAAAGAACCTGCGCCTCATGTCAACTGTACCACCACACCGATGGAAACACTGACAGATGCGGTGCGTAAAGCGTTAGAAGACGACGCACCAGAGCGTGTAACGGCCTCGTGGGGACATTAATCAGGGGTCAACATCGCCGGTATTGATCCAAAAACGGGTGAGCAATATGTCACCATGGTACTTGCGTCGATAATTTCGGGAGCAGGCGCGACTCAGCAAATGGATGGCTGGCATGCTTGTGGGCCTTTGTGCTGCTTTGGCGCATTAAGCTCAGGGGATATCGAGTTATTAGAGTACCAATACCCTATCGTCATTCATAAGTATGGATTGGCAGAAGACAGTGGCGGCGCTGGTCGATTGCGCGGCGGCTGCGGTACAGTTTGGGAAGTTGAGCCACTCGATCATACCATGACGGTGGTTGCTTTCGGTGAAGGGCGTCATATCCCAACCATGGGTGCAGGCGGTGCTGAGCAAATCTCACCAGAGCTTAAGTTAGGCAAATTAGAAGTGTTCCGTGAAGGCGGTACCACTGATACTCATCTTCACAATACCGTGATTGAGATAAAGGCGGGAGAACGCGCCCGCAATACCAACCCTGGTGGCGGTGGTTTTGGTAGCTCCTTTGAGCGCGAACCTGAAGCGGTGCTACGCGACGTCATAGAAGGCATTGTGTCCATACCGTCGGCGGCTAAAGAATATGGTGTGGTTATCAGTACTGACTTTCAATTAGACCAAAACGCTACTGATGCGTTACGTAGAGACGTGGCTTAGTGAGTACAGGAACGTACTGACTGCTAATAAGGCACTGGTTTTTATGACAGTGCCATTGATACAGTATAAAAAGTTTAAGGATGACTTATGAGTTATGAATTTCGGTTAGGCGTAGATGCAGGCGGTACTTTTACTGATTTTGTATTAGCTGAAAAAGGCGGAGACATACACCTGTTTAAAGCGCCCTCTACCCCAGAGGATGGGACTAAAGCGATCGCTAACGGATTGCAGCAAATCTCTGAGCAGTTTAATCGGCCCATAACAGAGATTATCCAAGCTTGCGATTTATGTATTAACGGTACGACGGTTGCCCTAAACGCTTTAATTCAAATGAAAGGCGTGAAAGTAGGACTACTTTGTACTAAAGGTCATGAAGACAGCATTGAGATTCGTTTAGGTCACAAAGAAGAAGGTCACCGCTATGATGCCAGCTACCCGCCAGCGCCGCAAATAGCGCCGCGAGACTTGCGCTTTCCTATCCGCGGAAGGATACTGGCCGATGGGACTGAGCGCGAAGCGCTTAATGAAGACGATATTTTAGCAGCCATAAAAGAGCTAAAACGTCAAAATATCAAAAGCGTCGCTATCTCTTTTGTGTGGTCAATACGTGATACCAAACACGAGCAGCGCGCAAAAGCGCTGGTACAGCAGCACATGCCAGATGCCTTTGTGTGCTGCGGTAGTGAGGTCTATCCGCAGATTAAAGAGTATACGCGCACCTCGACGACCCTCGTTAATGCGTATTTAAGCCCAATCATGTCCTCTTATGTTTATAAGATAGACGATTATTTTAAGCAACTGGGCGCTGATCAACCCGTACGTTACTTCCAATCTAATGGTGGTCTTGCATTAGGTGAAGTCATGAAAGAGCGTGCGGTTAACGCCATTAACTCAGGACCTGCCTCTGCCCCGCAAGCTGGATTGTATATCGCTGAACCTTTCGGTATCAATAACGTCATTACCGTCGATATGGGCGGCACCTCGTTTGATATTACTTTGGCAAAAGATGGCAAAACCAGTCTGAACCGCGATATTGATTTTTTGCGTAATCGTATTGGCGTTCCGATGATTCACGTTGAAACATTAGGCGCCGGTGGTGGCTCTATCGGTCATATTAATAATTTTGGTATGTTAGAAGTCGGCCCACAAAGTGCAGGCGCAACGCCAGGTCCTGCGTGCTATGGTAAAGGTGGTACCTTACCGACAGTCACCGATGCCAACTTGATTTTAGGTTATCTACGTCCTGGTGCAGTGTTAGGCGGTATTGTCACTTTAGATGAAGATAAGGCCAAGGCCGCTATCGACGAACATATTGCACAGCCGCTAAATATCGATTTGCCACATGCAGCCTTTGGTATTAGTACTATTGTCAATCAAAACATGGCTAATGGTATTCGCCGCATTACTATTGAAAAAGGCTATGATCCGCGCGATTTTGCCTTGGTTTGTGCTGGCGGTGCCGCTGGTATGCATATCATCCCTTTGGCAGAGGAGATGGGGATTAATACGATACTTGTGCCAAAGTCCGCCTCTTGCCTATGCGCTTTTGGTCAGATTATCTCCGATGTCAAATACTCATACTTAGCCACTCAAATTATGATTATGTCTAAAGATGCCAATTTGCAGGCTTTGAATGCCACGCTTACAAGGCTTGAAAAAGAAGGTATCGAAAAGCTCAAGGAAGACGGGTTTAGTGACGATGATATAGCAGTTGAACGCGCTATGGAGATGCGTTACGTCGGGCAAGTACACGAATGTAATGTCATCGTGCCAAACGGCAACATAGATAGTAGTGCTGCCGCAGATATCCTACAAGCCTTTCATAAACGTCATAAAGAGCTTTATACTTATGATGAGAAAGACAGTGCCGTAGAGCTTGTCAACGTAGAGGTGTCCATCATTGGCAAAGTGGTTAAACCTGAGCTGCCGACGCTCGATGCCCAGAATGGCTCGGTTGAAAACGCGAAAGTAGATGAGCGCCAGATGATACATGATAATAGCTATCAGTGGATTCAAACACCTATTTATGATGGGACGCAATTGGGTGCAGGAGCGCTCATTAAAGGTCCTGCTTTAATTGAAGAACCCACCACGACTATTGTGATTACACCCAATTGGCAAGCGAATTTGCATTCATCAGGTACTTATCAGTTGAGTAAAATTCAATAATGTGAATATACTCTGTTCTATAAATATACGTTAAATTTTCGCCTTTCTCTTTTTTTGGGAGAAGGGTGTTTAATCTCTTTATGAAAATAACCTTGAAAATAAGCGGAGAAAATAAGCAGCGGTAAATTTATTACCTAGCATTTAAGGATGAATGCGAATGGAACATACACGCAGTATAAGTAAAAGACACGGTAATCAAACTGGTTTTGAGCAAGCTAAGACGACCCAAGGATCCTCCATAGTAAGTAATCTGCTTCTTAGTGCAAGCGGCTGGCAACGTGTTGTTAACGAAACTTATTTTGACTTAAAAGTGCAAGTCAAACATCCTAATCAGTTCACTGGACGTATTCAACAAGCTACTTTGGATCAATTAGGTATCTCAAGTTATCTTGCCGATTCTGTGCATTATCAGCGTAGCAGCCAGCATTTATCACAAGCCTGCGATAGTATTTTACTTACCTTTCCGCTCAATGGATCAGTTTGTTTTCAACAACAAAAACGTGAATTGATCTGTCATCCTGGTCAATTTTTTATCGAGCTATCCCACCAGCCTTATCAATTCTATCACTCTCAAACAGTAGAGCTACAAGTCCTTAAAGTCCCTATCGCCAAACTAGAAAATCATCAGCGTTTAATAGAGCAGTATTTTGCCCAAGCTATTACCACTGAAAAAGGTTCAGGTAGACTGCTAAATCATCAAATCAGTCATGCGCTGCATCTGGCAACCCATTTTGAGTTATCACCCATAGAATCGCAGTTACTTGAGCAGCAGCTATTGGATTTAATTATACATACCTTGCATCGCCCTACTTTATCGTTAGCTGATAGTCATGTCTAAACGATAAAAGCCGCTCATTTACAACGTATTGAAAGCTTTATTTATTTTAATTTGGCCAATCCACAGCTCTCTCCCAAGCTCGTCTCGCAGTTTTGTCATATCTCTGAGCGTTATATACATCTTTTATTTCAGGATTTGCCGTATACGTTTTCAGAATGGGTCAAACTGACCAGACTGCTGGCTGCCAATAAGCTATTATCCAAAGCCAATGCTGGCTCTATCGCTGAGGTTGGCTATCAGGTCGGTTTTACCGATCAAAGCTACTTTTCACGCATCTATAAACAACACTTCGGCTTTTCACCCAAAGACACCCCTTTTAATGATGCCAAACCCTCCTAATTCAGAGCCGATATAAATGGCGTCATCCAACCAAGCCTGAATATTATAAAGGCCGTATTTCACCTGCCTTAAAAAAATACTCAACCATCCCATTAGAGATACCCCTTATAACCAAAAGGAATAACTTCATGACAACTTGATGTTAGACCTTATGCCTAAAATCAGGATAATCACTCCTTTGGTATTCGTTTTTTGATTTCCTAGGAGTTTATAATGCAGTTGTTGTTACTAGTAGCTGTCTTTATCGCTTTACTATATGGCTTGTGGCGTTATCACCGTCAAAGTGATTCGTTAAGTCGTAGTGTGTTCCTAGGTTTATTTGTCGGCGTGGGTTTTGGTTTGGTGCTCTCAGCACTTAATGTTGATACGACTAGTTTTTTACCATGGATAAACATTGTCGGAAATGGCTATGTGAATTTGCTCAAAATGATTGCCATGCCCTTGGTATTCATCTCCATCTTGGCCGCCATCGCTCGTTTAGAAAAAGCGTCCATGATTGGCTCTATGAGCTTTTGGATTATCGGCACCTTACTAATCACGACAGGGCTTGCCGCTTTAGATGGCGCAATTATCGCCAACTTATTCAATCTCGATGCCAGCTCCATTGTTGCTGGTCAAGCAGAAATTGCGCGTGGCCAAAGTATGGTTGAGAGCAGCACTGAGGTTTCTGATCTGACCATCCCAGGTTTAATTCTAAGCTTCATTCCTACCAGTATCGGGGCGACGTTCGCAGGTTTAGAGAGTACGTCGATGATATCTGCGGTGGTTATTGCCAGTTTATTAGGGACAGCCGCCTTAACAGTTAATGCAAAAGAACCTAAAAAAGGTGCCCAAATCATCCGTGGTATCGACATCTTACAAAGTTGGGTGATGGCATTAGTACGCTTTATTATCCGCCTAACGCCTTATGGCGTTTTTGCCTTAATGATTAAAGTCATTGTCACTACCGACGCCAGCGCGGTTTGGCAATTAGCAAAATTCCTCCTTGCCTCCTACGTTGCCCTATTTATTGTATTGATAATGCACGCGCTCATTATTTTATTAGCGGGGCGCTCACCTATCAAACACTTTAAAACAATCGCGCCTGTACTCACATTTGCATTTACATCACGCAGCTCAGCGGCCTCTATTCCCTTAAATATTGATGTACAAGTGAATAAGCTTGGCATTGCCAAGCCCATTGCTAATTTTTCGGCATCATTTGGCGCGACTATTGGTCAAAATGGGTGTGCGGGCGTTTATCCTGCGATGTTGGCGGTTATGAT
>JARIAA010000213.1 GCA_029264635.1 Psychrobacter sp.
TCGTTGAAAATCACAACGTAGTCGACGAGCGATCCCTCTCAACAGGGAATCAGGCATTGCAGAATGAGACTGCTATTGATACATCTGGTAACTACGAGCTCTATAAAATGATATTTGCGCAAACCAAGCGTGTTAACCGTATTATTGAAGATGTATTAAAGCTGTCTCGCCAGCAGCGTTCTCACCAGCAGTCAATTGATCTTGGCACATGGATGCCACAATTTTTACAAGATTATTTTCGTGGTCACGATATCTCTTTGTCTGATTCAGAACAGCCCGTGATTCAATTTGACACCCATCAGTTAGAACAAATACTTATTAATTTGATTAGTAATGGTTTGCGCTACTCCAGATTGGTACATCCAGATGCTTATGTTGAGGTTGAAATATATTACGCACAGAACGATGTTATAATCGATATTTTGAACGATGGTAGCGGTGTTGCTGCAGCTGATATAGAACATCTGTTTGATCCCTTTTTCACGACTGATAAAGGGGGTACTGGGCTTGGACTTTATCTCTCGCAAGCCTTTAGTGAGGCCAATCATGCAAGGCTACTGTATGTCGCTGAACACCAAAAGACCTGCTTTCGCTTGATTATACCAGTCGCCACCTGCACGGAGGACGACTCCATGTTTTCTATTGAACGATAACAACGCTTTATATTTGCGTTTATTTAGTAACTTGTACCAATTGAGCACACACGAGGTTATATATGACAGCAACTGCGCTGGTCGTTGACGATGAAGTAGATTTATGCCGGCTGATGCAAATCACGCTGACAAAAATGGGCATCAAAAGTGATGTTGCCTATAGCCTAGCCCAAGCAAAATCCTGCTGGGACAACAATCATTATGACTTTTGTCTGACCGATTTGCAGTTGCCTGATGGTTCAGGATTGGAGCTGGTGCGTCAAATCAGTCGTAGCTCAAACACACCTGTTGCTGTTATTACCGCTCATGGTAGTATGGATTTGGCCATTGAGGCACTTAAGCTTGGCGCTTTTGACTTTGTTAACAAACCACTTGAGCTACCGCGCTTACGCCAATTGGTAGAAAATGCGCTTAAAGTCATTCATCAAGATGAAAGTGCTCAAGCTATTAATGAGACTACCCCAGAGCAAAAACTATTAGACAGCCGTTTGATCGGCGACTCTGCTGTGATGCAAATTCTAAAAAACACAATTATTAAACTTGCCCGTTCACAAGCGCCTGTTTTTTTATCGGGTGCTTCTGGTACTGGTAAAGAAGTTGTTGCAAGGCTGATTCATGATTTAAGTCCGCGCCGTGATGGCAGTTTTGTCCCTGTCAACTGCGGCGCCATCCCGTCTGAGCTGATGGAATCAGAATTTTTTGGTCATAAAAAAGGCAGCTTTACTGGCGCAGTTGCAGACAAGCAAGGTTTGTTTCAACAAGCCAGTGGTGGTACGCTGTTTTTAGATGAAGTTGCGGATTTGCCGCTGGCAATGCAAGTCAAACTGCTGCGCGCCATTCAAGAAAAGACAGTGCGAGCTATCGGTGATACCAAAGAGATACCTGTCGATATTCGTATCTTATCAGCGACTCACAAGGACTTAAGTCAATTGGTTGAAGTTGGTAGCTTTCGACAAGACTTATATTATCGAATCAATGTGATCGAGCTCAAATTGCCCACGCTTAAGACGCGGCGCGAAGACATTCCTGTGCTTGCTAAGCATTTTTTAGCCTTAATATCAGAGGAATGGCGTCTAGACACGCCCGCTCAGTTGACAGAAAGTGCGTATCAGCGACTCCAGCAACATGAGTTTGCAGGGAATGTTCGTGAACTGCGCAATATATTGGAGCGCGCAGTCACGCTAGCGGAGACGTCACTCATTGATAGCGACCATTTAGGACTGATTGAACCTACTTATAATACAGAAAAAATCAGTCATAATCATACGGCTTCTGGATCTACTATGAATCGTCACTCTTCCTCCCCACAAATAAATAGCTCTCAACAAACGGATAAAGCTACCCATGAAGGATCATCGATAGATAACTTACATCCTTATCGTACGCATAGCCAAAACTATTCTTCAGCTATTCGTATGTCCGCTCCCAAATCTGATGGTATAACCACCTCATCGTTATATAATCAAGATCGCCGTAAGCCTGAGCAATTTATTGATGATATAAATAATCGACCCTCACTGGTGAGTGTCTCTGAAGCTGACTTACCACAAAAAGGGTTAGAGGCTTATCTTCAAGAGCAAGAAAGGCGCTTAATCATTCAGGCACTCCTGCAAACTGACTGGAACAAGACTCAAGCTGCTGAGCTGTTAGGCACCACCTTTCGCTCTTTACGCTATCGTATGAAAAAGCTTGACATCGATGAAGATCAAAACGAGGATTTACCGTAGCGGGCGATTAACAAAAAAAGCGCTATTAGTCACAGAGGCTGTGCAAAATTAATATCAGCAGACATAACTAACGATGTCAATTTTATTTAGAATTGGCTATATTTTACTCAAGGTTTTTTAATAAGGTTTCTTTGAGATTGTCCTGTTTTGTAAAACGAAGGCCAGAAGACGGTGTCTGTTGGCGCAGTAAGTCAAGTGCTTGCTGCTCCCATGTACGTTCATCAGTGGTTAACATAACATCAGGTTGTACGCCTATTTTATCTATCTTTTTGCCTGTAGCAGTTAAATAATGGGCTACTGTAAGTTTGACCGCTTGCTTATCATTTAGTGGTATCACTGATTGTACTGAGCCTTTACCATAGCTGACCTCACCAATAATAGTAGCGCGTTTTTGCGTCTGTAAGCTGCTTGCCAGTACTTCTGCCGCTGAAGCAGAATAACGGTTTTGTAATACAACTACTGGTAATGATTTAAGTAGTGCCTCTCCTTGTGTGGATAAAGTGCGAAGTTTACTTGTTCTACTTTTTACCTGTACGACATTGGTATTACTCATAAACAAACTGGCTACTTTTACCGCGGAGGTGAGAACGCCACCTGGGTTATCTCTTACATCAAGTAGAACCCCAGTGACAGGCGCATCAAGAGTGCTAAGGCTTTGCAAGATTCGTTCACGGGTATTGTTTTGAAAAGCAGGTAATTTGATGACAGCAATACCATCAACGAGCCGCGTCTCGATAGTTTGCAGATGACGATTATTACGCTGTAAAGTAATGACACGCTTGCGACGACCCGCCTGAGAAACGACAACCTCAATTTGCGAACCTGCAATACCATTTAAAAGTTGCTCAACATCCTTAGGCTGTCTTTCTGCATCAAGTTTAATCTCCCCAATTTGATGCAAATAATCACCAATATCAATACCTTTTTTATCGGCAGGTGACTCATCGACAACCTCGGTCACCACCCAATAGCCCTCTAGCGGTTGGTACATTGCTTTTAGACCAACGTCGCCCACATCGCCTTCAGTAAAAGCGCGAAGGTTCTCATAAGCTTCAGCATCCAAAAACTCAGCGTGACTATCAAGATTGGTTAACATGCCACTCATAGCATTATCGAACAACTCCTCATCATTGACAGGATCGACGTATTGACGCCGTACCAAATCTACGACCGCAACAAAGGTTTTTAAAGTCTCAGGCGAGATTGCATTTAAGGAAACTTGTGCAACCTCAGAGGGTATCTCACTACTGATATCGTCTGAGGGGTCAGCAACGGCATTCTCCCCTAGCGCATCAATATCGTCGTTTATCCATGTATCTGTATTGTCAGCAGCGCTCAACATCTCCATATCTGATAAAGCTGAGGCATCTGTATCTATTAGATCATCATCCCCATTTAAGCTGATAAGCTGTAAGCCCGCTGTCGGGCTAACATCTTGAGCGATACTGGCATGAGCAGGTATGACTGCTGCTTGTGCATATAAGCCTACTATTAAGCTAAATACGCCACTCCTAAGCACAGGCTTAAAGATGGCGAGCAGTTTCAATCGCATCTCAACTGGTCTAACTGATAGCTTTGAGGCTGATAAACCCATAAAAAAACTCATATAAAATAAAAAAGACAGACAACTTTGTTCTCGTTGTGCGACGAGTGCTCAAATATGTAGCGGCCAACTTGTATAGATTATTGTCACTATTATAAGATAGCATTCAGAAGGTAGTAAACAATAGGATAGTATTGCAAACAAAAAGGGACGGATAAGCAACATCCCTCCCTTTTTGTTGGCGAGTTATGAATACAGTTAATACATATAAACTACATAGCAGGGACCAGTAAGCTATCACCTGTCATCTCAGCGGGTGGCGCTATATTCATCAAAGCTAAAATAGTTGGGGCTACGTCACTAAGCTTGCCACCACTACGCACGCGTAGGCTTTGCGCGCCCACATAAATCAGAGGCACATGTTCTGTAGTATGCTGAGTATGTACCTGCCCACTTTCATAATCTTGCATCTGCTCACAGTTGCCATGGTCCGCTGTGATAAGCATATTACCACCCGCTTCACGTACAGCCGACTCAATGCGTCCAATACATTCATCCAATGCTTCTACGGCTTGGACAGCGGCATCAAAGATACCTGTATGTCCGACCATATCCCCATTAGCATAATTGACAATTAGCACATCATACTTTCCCGACTCAATAGCAGCAACTAATTTATCCGTGACTTCAGGCGCGCTCATCTCAGGCTGCAAATCATAAGTGGCAACATCTGGAGAAGGCACTAAGATACGCTCTTCACCGTCATACTCTTCCTCACGGCCACCACTAAAAAAGAACGTCACATGGGCGTACTTTTCGGTCTCAGCAATACGTAGCTGAGTCTTACCTTGGTTTTGTAGATATTCGCCAAGCGTGTTGGTCAGCGATGTCGGATAGTAAGCGATACTAGTCTTGGCGTTGTCCGCCAAAACATCTGAGTATTTAGTCAACATAACGAAGGCTGCAAGCTTGGGACGTTTATGACGTGCAAAACCTGAAAACTCATGATCTGGCAACACAAAAGCTTGGGCAAGCTCGCGAGCTCGGTCAGCACGAAAATTCATGAATATCAACGCATCATTGTCCTCGACCGTATAAGGCACCTCATCACGTCCAATGACAACAGTAGGACTGATAAATTCATCAGTCTCCCGTGCTTTATAAGCTGCTTGGATAGCCCCGTCGGCCCGAGTTGCTAAACGGTCAGCCTTACCTTCCGTGATCAGTTCATACGCTTTTTGCACCCGATCCCAGCGATTATCACGATCCATTGCATAATAGCGCCCAATGATGCTCGCAATCTGTACCCGCCCACCTTCATAATGGGCATTTAACTTGTCAATATAATCACTTAAACGATTGATATATTTATCAGCAGATTTTGGCGGTGTATCACGTCCATCTAAAAAACAATGTACAAAGACATTTTTAGCGCCATGGACCAATGCAGAATGACACATACCTTCAATATGATCTTGATGCGAATGCACCCCGCCATCGGATAATAATCCCATAATATGAACATTGCCGCCCAATTCATTGGCAGCTTTTACAGCATCGACCAACGCTTCGTTTTTATAGAAGTCACGGTTGGCAAGCTCACTTGAGATACGCGTTGAGTCTTGATATAGCACACGGCCTGCGCCTAAGTTCATGTGTCCAACTTCCGAATTTCCAAACTGACCATCGGGTAAACCCACATCTTCGCCTGAAGCAGATATCAGTCCATGAGGGTATTGCTGATAAATCTTGTCTAGATTCGGCATATCCGCCGCGGCAATCGCATTATCCTTCTCATCTTCACGATGCCCAAAGCCATCCAATATCATCAAAACATGCTGGACTCTTTTATTAGGTTGCTTACTATTGAACTGAGCTTGACTGTCGTTAGTAGATTCTAATTGTTGCTGCATACTGGTCATGAATTACCGCTCCTCTAGTGAATGAGCCTACAGTGGCATATTAGGTTAAGGGGTTTAACGCTCTCTATACTAACACAAATCTTAAAATAGCCGAAAACTCGACATTGTTAGCTCTTTTTCATGCTTTATGATTCTATAGGCTATAAAAAGATCTCGTTATAAATACGTAAAACGATTATTAATGAGACGTATCAATCTGTAAATCAGGCTTGCAATCCGCTATTTCATTGGTTAAGATGAATTCATTCTAGAGTGTTCGCTAGTAGATGTTTATTCCCTGAGCCGATAATGCTTTACCTGGATGCG
>JARIAA010000269.1 GCA_029264635.1 Psychrobacter sp.
GCGTTTGCCAAAGATCGTTAAATCCCTGTAGACCAATAGTTGTCTGTTCGATGGCAGGAACCCAGCAAAAAGCTGGCAAGAGCACGCTTACCAAACCGCCCAGTACAGGGATGATCAGGAGCATTAATAAAAACTTTGGACTCAAGCTGACCAGTCGAGTAAATAGATCGGTTTTATAAGGCGCGGTTGTGTTGACCGTTTTATCATTTACCGATTGACTCATTTGCTAACCCCATAACGCATCTGCCACCCTTGCATGATGGCATCAACCCAGCTTGGATGCGGCTCGCTGACAGTATGTTTAATCGCATCAAAGGGGAGGGCGCTTGGATGCGGCTTTTTGTCTATAAATACTGCTTGCTGCTTAGGGCTTAGCATAGACTGCACCAGTACCGTTTTATCACCCCATATCGCAGGAGTTTGCTTGTACGCCTGTGCTTCAGGACTGAGCAAGAAGTTTGCGACCAATTGCGCCGCCTCTGGATGACTGGCGTTATAAGGAATGCCGACAAAATGGGTGTTGCTCAAACTGCCATCACGCATCGCGTAACTGCGAATACTTTGCGGTAAATCATAACGCTGTACAGCAGCTGGAATCTCGGGCGCTGAAAAGGTAAACGCGACGTTCAGTTCGGTGTCATCGACTAGGCGGCGCATCTGTGCCCCACTTTGCGTAAATTGTTTACCTTGTCGCCAAAGGCTTGGGTGCAGCTCATCTAAGAAATCCCACAACGGCTCTAGCACTAACTCCTTGTTTTGCGCGCTAACAGGCAGGTTTAGCTGTGCGCTGATATTTTCGCCCGTCTTAGCATCGTTTTGCTGATGCAGCATAATCAAAGCATACTTTAAAAAGCTCATCCCTAAAAAATCAGGCGGCTTTGGATAACTAAAACGTCCAGGATGCCGCTTTGTCCAACTTTTCAATTCGTTCAAAGTGGTTGGCGGTTTATCAAGCGCCAAACTATCATAATAAAAGGTCAGTGAAGCCTGTCCCCACGGCGACTCCATGCCATCTGTAGGAATGCCAAAATCAAGATTCACTGATGGATTGTTATCTGGATCAGTTAGTGAAAAGTTGGGTAGCTTGTTTGCCCAGCCTTTTAACAAGAGCGAGTTTTCACTCATAGTGGCAAAGTTTGCGCCATTGATCCAAATTAGATCAACACTACCTTTAGTATTATTATTGGCGGACTTTTCTGCCAGCACGCGGCTGACCGCTTCGCTGGTGTCGCTTAATTTGACATGGACTAATGTAATATTATATTGGTCATCAACTTGTTTGGCGGCCCACTGTAGATAGGCATTAATTTGTGGATCGCCGCCCCAGGCATGAAAATAGACGTCTTGGTTTTTGCCTAAGCTTTGTATTTGCTGCCAATGTAAGGGTTGTTCAGTACGGGCGGATTCATTGGATAAAGGGCTACTGGCAGAGAGGCTGGCAGAAATAGCCGCACAGACGCTCAGGGCTATGGCGTAAGTGCCATACCGAGTTAAGCGTTTTAAAGCTGGCAAGTAGGTAATAGGGTGCATCTGTTGGCTAACCTCGGCGCCACGTATGGTATTTTTCAAGCAAGTTTAATACTTTTTCAGGTGCATGATTGCGCTTCCATTCACCAGCCACGTATTTATTGCCCTCCGCCCATGTCGGATACATATGAATGGTGCCTAGTATCTTATTGAGCCCCAAACCATGTTTCATGGCCAGTATAAACTCGCTCATAAAGTCGCCAGCGTGCTCAGCAACGATGGTCACGCCCAGTATTTTATCTTTACCTTTTGGGGTAATGACTTTAATAAACCCATAATTTGCGCTGTCGCTAACGGCGCGGTCTAGATCTTTAAAGTCATAGTGAGTGACTTCAAAGTCGATGCCTTTTTCCATCGCTTCTTGCTCATTTAAGCCCACGCGTGCAACTTCTGGATCTATAAAGGTCGTCCAAGGTATCACGCGGTAATCAACTTTAAACTTCTTTAAATGTCCAAACAAACCATTGACGGCGGCGTACCAAGCCTGATGGGATGCCACATGGGTAAACAGATAAGGACCGACGACATCTCCTGCGGCATAAATGTTGGGGTAAAGGGTTTCTAAGTAATCATCGGTGTCAATCATCTTACGTTTGGTTTCGATACCTAAAGCTTCAAGTCCATAACCCTCAAGGCGCGCAGTGCGTCCAACTGCACAAAGTAATTCGTCATATTCAATCGCGATTTCTTGCTTGTTTTGACTGGTAATCAGCGGCTCTACGATAATATATTTTTTACCGCCGCGCGCCTCACAGCGAATCGCTTGATGCAAGGTAAGAACGTTTACGCCGCTCTCGACAAGCACTTGGTGAGCAAGGTTTGAGACATCTATATCCTCTTTTTTGAGCAGGCGCGCGCCTCTTTCGATTTGGGTGACAGCGGAGCCTAATCGGGCAAAAGCCTGTGCCAATTCAGAGCCAATAGGACCACCACCGAGTACCACCAGTTTTTTGGGCGGCACATCTAACTTGCTAAACTTCTCCCACATCGTATCACTGGTCACGTAACCTGTGTCTTTTAATCCTGGCAAGTCTGGAACAAAGGGACGTGCGCCTGTAGCAATAACAATCGTACGTGCGGTTAGTCTTTGGATGCCGCCATCATTGAGAGCAATCTCTATGGTCCATGGGTCTACAAAGGTTGCATAACCTTTTAAGACATCGACTCCCAAGTTAGTATAGCGCTCTACACTATCATTTGGGGCGATGTCAGCGATGATTTTGTGAATACGGGTCATGATGTTTTTGAACGCAAATTGTGGCTCGGTATTATCAAGACCATAGCGTTCGCCATGGCGCATCTGCTCTGCAACTTTAGCGCTTTTGATGAGTGCTTTACTGGGCACGCAGCCGTAATTTAAACAGTCGCCGCCCATCTCACCCGCTTCAATCAACGTCACCTTTGCTTTAACGGTCGCTGCGATATAGCTGGTCACTAAACCGCCTGCACACGCACCGATCACAATCATATTGCGATCGAATTTTTTGGGTTTCGTATAGTTTTTATAGACGCGGCGTTTTTTTAGTAGGTTTAATATGCCTTTCGCTATCAGCGGGAAAAACCCTAATAGCGCAAATGAGACAATCAGATTAAAAGATAGAATACCTGATAAGCTGTCAATCTGAGCCAGCTGAGTGCCTGCATTGACATAGACAAAGGTGCCAGCCAGCATACCGATTTGGCTGACCCAGTAAAATGTCCATGTCTTAATCGCTGTCAGACCCATTAATAAATTGATAATAAAAAAGGGAAATATCGGTACTAAGCGCAGGGTAAATAGATAAAAAGCCCCTTCTTTTTTGATCCCTTTGTCGATGGATGTTAGGCGGTCAAAAAAGCGCTGCTGAATCGTATCTCTCAGCAAATAACGGGAAGTCAAAAACGCCAATGTTGCGCCAATACTAGACGCAAATGACGCGACCAATAAACCCTGCACTAAACCAAATAAAGCGCCTGCCGCCAAGGTCAAAATTGCTGCACCAGGTAACGACAATGCCGTGACGAATACGTAGAGCAAAAAGAAACCACCCATGATTAATAACGGTGAATCAGCTTTGTACTGATCAAACTGAGCCATTGAGCCTTTTAAGCCCTCAAGGGTTAATAAATCGTTGAGACCAAAGTAAAAAAAGCCAACAATCAGAGCAAGTACCGCAACTACTAGTAGTATTTTTTTATTCATAGAACATCCGTACAGCGAATATGAGAAGGAGAACTTATAGGTTTTTGGCGTAACATTTTTAGAGTGAATTGACGATAGCAACTGGCAAGGGTTAAGCACATGTCGCATCAGCAAATAAAGTATTTTGATACAAAGCATGATTAAATTTGAATAAAAGTTTCAAAAACAAAGCGTTACTTGATTAATTCGCTAGCAAAACAGTCTAGTATTATTATATGATTTACTTGGCAATAAAAGGAATTTATTGACCGTTTAAAGCTACGTAGGCGACAGTATGGCAGCTTTGAACCATACCAATGAACCATGGATGGTGATTATAATGAAACCTAACGTTTTTAAATACCGTATACCGACACTCACGCTACTGACGGTGGCAGTCTCATTAGGGTTATCTAGCTGTTCAGATAACGACAATAATTTTACTGACAAATCCGCTTCTTCTACTTATTCGGCTGATATTCAGCGTACCCAATTTGGCATACCGCACATCACTGCATCGGACTATAAAGGACTTGGCTATGGCGTCGGTTATGCCTTTGCTGAGGACAATATCTGCTCTTTGGCGCGAGAGATTGTTGTGTCCAAGGGCCAAAGCATGCTTTATCTTGGGCAAGAAGGCAGTGCTGATAGTGATGTTTTTTATACCTGGTACAACTCTCCAGAGAGACGCAAGACGTTTTTAGCTGCTCAAGATCCAGAGGTTATTGACGCAATCACAGGTTATGCGGCAGGTTACAGCCGCTACCTACGTGATAAAGGGGTCGATAACATCGATCCTGACTGTGCAAGCACAGACTGGGTACGCGAGATTGGCGTTGATGATTTATTGGCCGTTTATGGCAAAGCCAATTTGCGTGGTGGCCTATCAAACTTTGTCGCGCCAATCGTTAAGGCGGCACCGCCTGCACAGAACGGGGTGATGGGCAGTAGTAGAATGCGCACTATCGCTCCAGAGCCAGAGCCAGAGACGGAAGCTGATTTTGATATGGGCACAGTCAATGTGCTTGAGGGCGGCAGTAATGCTTATGCACTAGGCAGCGAGGTGACAGGCACGACCAGCGGCATCTTATACGGTAACCCGCATGAACCATGGAACGGTGTTCAGCGCTTTTATGAATTTCATTTAACCCTGCCAGGTGAGCTTGACGTCATGGGTGCTGGGCAACAAGGCCAACCTTTCCCTAATATTGGCTTCAATAAAGACGTCGCTTGGAGTCACACCGTTTCTACCGCCAAACGTTTCACGCTTTATCAGCTGAATTTAGTCAATGGCGATCCGATGAAGTACAATTACAAAAATAGCAATGGCGTCTTTGAACAGCGCGATATCAAAGCGGTA
>JARIAA010000014.1 GCA_029264635.1 Psychrobacter sp.
TTTGACGTTTTCTAAGCGTTTTGATAATTTGTCGCGTACTTAATCAGCGATGTCTTTATGGACCAAAATCCGACTACCAGTCATACAAAATTGCCCCGTAAATACGGTAAGCGACTTTTCAACGACAGGTAAACAAGCATCGATATCGGTATCTTGAAAGACGATATGCGGGGTTTTACCCCCAAGCTCTAAACCCAAGAGTTTAAGCTCGTCTGCGCCTTCTTTCATAAGAGCGCGTCCAGTGGAGGTGCTACCCGTAAAGCTGATGGTGGGTACATCAGGATGCTCTACTAAAGTTTGTAGGGCTTCACGCTCACCAATGACAATATTGACCACGCCTTTGGGCAGTGATTCCACGCTTGCGATAATCTCTGCAATCAAAGCATTGGTCAACGCCGTTTGACCTGGCATTTTTAGCACAGCGGTGCAGCCTGCTGCTAAAGCAGGTGCCAAGGAGCGGATTAATAAAGCGGCGGGCGAGTTCCAAGGCGTGCTAATACCAGCGACCCCGACGGCTTCTTTGATAAGGATAGAATATTTACCCGCCGACCATTCAGCAGAGCGGCCATATTCGCTATAGATTTTACCCGCAGAAAAACGAATATTGGGTTTCACAAAAGACACTTCAAACTGGGCTTCACCCAGCAATTTACCGTTTTCTGTGGCAATCATCGTTGCCAATTCGTCTTGGCGCGCCTCAAAAGCATCTGCCATCTCAGTCAATACCTGATAACGCAGCTCGCGGTTGGTTTTCCAATCGGTGTTTTTAAAGGTTTCTTTAGCGACTTGAATCGCCTGTTCCATCTCAGCTTTTCCGCCTTCAACGTACGTTCCTAGCACATCCCCTGTCGAAGGATTCATAGTTTCTTTCTTAGTGCCTTTATCTACCCATTCGCCATTGATCCAATGGGTAGCGTGGTTGTTTGTTGTCCCTGATGTCATATTGTAACTTCCTGTGTTGACCCTACTTTCAACTCAACAGTAGCAAATCGAGCTAAGATATGGGTATTATTTAAGAAATGGTCCAAAAAGCATAAGGCTTTTATACTATTCTTACTTGTATGAATCGCCATCCTTATTTGCTTGCATCAATGTAGCTAGCCTATCGTTATATAAATTCTATGGTCATGTAAAAATTCTATGGTCATGTAAAAATATAGTGCCCCTAAATAGAAAACCTGTCAAGACACAGGACTTGAGCGATAAGTTTTGAATGATAAGTCATATCTTTACTCTTTATGACGATAAATAAGAATGTAAAGCCTTGCTCACTATGGCTTCATTCTTAAAGAACCAAAATGTCGTGACAAGTTTTAAGCAATATGATGGTTGTAAGTTTTAAGAAATTTCTCTACTTTTATAAAAGCCTTTTTTATATACTAAAATTTTATTACAGTCGCTAACCTGTGCCACTTCACTATCAACAAGGATGTTGTCTATGTCTCGTAACGATTCCGCACCAGCTTCAAACTCTGCAAATACCGTTCAACAAATCACCTTTCGTCTCATGCGTGAGCTGGGTATGACTACCATATTTGGTAATCCTGGCTCCACTGAGCTGAACTTTTTAAATAATTTCCCTGAAGACTTCGACTACGTGCTCGCACTACAAGAGGCGTCTGCGGTAGCAATGGCGGATGGCTACGCCCAAGCCACTAACAATGCCGCCTTTGTCAATTTGCATTCAGCCGCAGGACTCGGCAATGCGCTGGGAAACATATACACCGCTTTTCGCAATCATGCGCCGATGGTCATCACCGCAGGACAACAGTCTCGTAGCATATTGCCGTTTGCGCCTTATTTAGGAGCAGAACAAGCAGCAGAATTTCCCAAACCTTATGTAAAGTGGAGTATTGAACCCGCTCGCGCTGAAGATGTGCCATTAGCAATTTCTCAAGCCTACCATATCGCTATGCAGCACCCACGCGGCCCGACCTTTGTATCTATCCCATCCGATGATTGGGATAAACCTACGGTCATGCCCAATTACTCTAAGACGATTGGAGGTAGCACGCCAAGTCCAGATGCTATAGAGCCACTGCTGACAGCTATCCAAAACAGTAAAAATCTGGCTTTGATAGTGGGCTCAGATATTGACCGACAAGGCGCGTTTGAAACCGCAGTTACCCTTGCTGAGCGTATGCAAGCTGAGGTTTGGGAAGCGCCAAACTCTAGCCGAGCCAGCTTCCCTGAAGACCATCCGCAGTTTGCAGGGTTTCTGCCTGCTCTACCAGAACCGCTCTCAGCAAAGCTTGCCGACTATGATGTCATTTTGGTGATTGGCGCGCCTGTATTTACTTTGCATTTGGCAGGCGATATGCCACTGTTTGACTCCAATATAGCGATTTATCAAATCACAGACGATCCAATGTATGCTGCGCTTGCCTCAGCGACAACGACTTTGTTTGGTAATATGACGAATAGCATTCAAGCGCTACTAGAGCAACTACCGAAGAGTGACAAGACCTTAGTAACTAAGCCAATTCGTCCCCCTGCTCCAACAGTAAGCGCCGCAACACCGATTCCAATTGAGTATGCTATTGATGTACTTGCTCATGCTAGATCCGCCGACGCCATCATAGTGGAGGAAGCGCCCTCTCACCGCCCTGCTATCCAACGTTATTTGCCTATTACTCAAGCAGGTGGTTTTTATACGATGGCCAGTGGCGGTTTAGGTTATGCCTTGCCTGCGGCAGTTGGGGTGGCGCTTGCGACGAATAAACGAGTAATTTGTGTGATTGGTGATGGCTCGTCGATGTACTCGATTCAAGCGATTTGGACGGCAGTACAATTAAACTTACAACTCACTATTATTGTGCTTAATAACTCTGGGTACGGAGCGATGCGCTCATTTAGCAAAATCATGCAAAGCC
>JARIAA010000049.1 GCA_029264635.1 Psychrobacter sp.
TATCCGAGGCTTTTTTGACTGACAAACCCACCTTTGATCAGGTTGCCAAATCGCTCTATGAGTTTATGGATGGTGCAGAAATTATCGCTCATAATGCCACGTTTGATATGAATTTTTTGAATATGGAATTTAGTAGAGTCGGCATGACAGACTTTGCAGAGCGCGTGCAAGTGACTGACTCACTGGTAATGGCAAAACAGCAGTATCCTGGACAAAAAAACACCTTGGATGCGCTGGTGCGCCGTTTAAACGTCGGAAAGCAGGATCGTACTTTTCACGGCGCTTTACTGGACTCTGAAATATTAGCAGAAGTCTATCTGGCTATGACTGGCGGCCAGGTAACGTTAGCGATTGAGGAAGACACGCAGGCAGAGGGTGGATACACAGCTCATGCCAATTTTGCCAATCTGGCATCTTTATTGCTAGAGTCAACGGTGGATGATCATGCTAATCAGAGTTGGTTTACAGGATTAGCAGAAGAGTATCCCAATCTAAAAGCTAGGCTCGCTGAGTGGTAAACGATTATTAAAGGTATCATCTCATTGACTCAGCCTAGCCCAATAAAACGTTTCACATCCATTAAAGCCAATTTTTATCAATACTATTTGCTGTTAGAGTCGACTTTATCAGCATTTTATGGAAAAAACTATGAGCCAGTCTAAGCAAACAACGTTGATCACCCCTGCCCTTAGTATCACTAATTTTAACCTACCCTCACTCCATCTGCTACATAATGAGATCGCCGTTATTCTTAGAGACACTGAGAATCATTTGAGCGAATTTAATGACGACAAACAACAAGCGCCGTTATTATTAGACTCCATTAGTGTACTTAAGCAGCTGTCACATATTTTTGAGCTGATTGAACTGTCTGGTGGCCAACTATTAAGCTGTGCGATTGCCCAAGGTTTACAGCAACTCTATGACGACAACAGTCATCATACTGCCCTGATTATGGATTTGTCAGAAGCCATTATGATGCTTGATCGCTATGTTGAATTTGTACTGCTAACGGAAACCGTGGAGCCGACGTTACTACTGCCAATCATTAATAAACTGCACATCCATAGCCAGCAAGCTACTATTGATGCCGAATATTTTTCTAGTTTCGGTAGCAGCAGCGTTATCATTGCTAACCCTGAACAAAACTTTCAACCCTTAAATGAGCTCAATCTTGATAGTGATTTGTTGACCCATGCTTATCGTAGCGGTCTAAATGTGCTATTGACCAAACAACAGGCGCCACTAACAGCAGAGTCGCAGCAAAAAATTAAAGCCATGAGCACTGCTTGTGCACTGATCGCTGCACATACGAGCAGCCTGTTTTGGCAAGCAGCGGCGGCAGCGACTGCAGATATCGAGGCAATTTTACCGTTAAGCTTGAGTCAAAAGCATACCCTTATTTATTTAGAGCAGCAGTTTCATAGCTACCTGCCAGTCATGGACGCACGCTTTGCAGACTTAGTGAGCTTTGCCTGCCAACGTGATAACGCGCACGTGCAAAAGCTCCACATACAATATGCAAACAATCAGATAGAATCGACGCAGCGTGAGCAGATGAAGCGTTTTTTATACGGTCCTAACCGCGCGATTACAGATACTTTAAACGATATTATTCAAAATCAAATAACCATGGTTAAAGAAAAAGTAGACAATTATGCACGCGGCGATATGCTCAGCTCTGCTGCTATGCAGGTGAACGCCATAGCTGCAGATCTTATCGAACTTAGCTCAGCACTCGCGTTATTGTGTTTGACAGATGCTGCAGCATCCCTAAAAACTGCGTCGGATGCTATACTCACGTGGCAGACTCCGACTCCCGAAGAGTTTGATAGTCTCTTATTAGCACTTATGCATGCAGAAAACGCCTCTATTACAATGGCAAAGGTGCATACACCAGGGGCTATTCACTTGTCGGTAGACGATCAACACATCTCATTGCATCAGCTTGATACGGCTTATAATACTTTGGTAGAAGAAAGCCGCACGGCGATCGCAAGTGCAGAGCAAGCGATTAACGATTATCTAGCGGATGGCAGTCGCGACCTACTTAATATCGAAAACATACCAAGTATGATGCACCAAGTTGCAGGCGCGATACGCTTTTTGCAACTGCCAACCGCGGCTAACGTCCTTAGCCAATTGGCGAGCAATCTAGACGTCCGTTTCAAAAGCGCTCAAAGTATAGACGAGCGTACATTGGCGCATATCGCTGATGTGATGATGGCAGTAGATTATCGCTTGGAAGGGTTTGAAAATAATCATCCTGTGAGCAAGAAGTCGCTTGACGTCGCTCAAGACAGCTTAAGTCAATTACTTGCCGCTTAACCTTTATTGTTAAAAAATTCATCAAACTGATTGCTGCTTTGGACCGCTGTTTATGACTACCGCTTTTGTACTTGATAAGGAAGCTATCCTATGCCGCCATACCGTAAAGGGTTGGCGGCCATTACAAATCTTACTTCCAGCAATTGGGGAAGAAGAGATAGAGGGAAACTCACCAATTGCAGCCTATCAAGTTGGTCGAGTAGCGCTGCTTGCAAGCTTATCTGCAAATAATTGGATGCCTGAGAAGTCGCAAGCGGTTGCTGAAAACGAGGATATATCTGCCACTTTCGCTATGACTTATCATTATGCCAAAGCCCATAATATTGCTGTCCCTAATTTAACTAAAGACGCTCATACTGACGATATTGACTTTATCACTTATCGCCAGCTCATCCCGCAATTACCAGCTGCTCTTTCTGCGCAGCTTAGCCAAGCAATCCAATTGCTGCGTTGGCAAGCAGATACTCAGTTTTGTAGCCGTTGTAGTGCTCCTGTAAGCGCAGCCAAACTTAGTGAGCGAGCGATGGTCTGTCAAGTCTGCGGCCTGCGTCAATATCCACGTGTGCAGCCGTGTGTCATCACGGCGATTACCCGTCCAAATCCTCAGACAGGTGAAACACAAATACTATTGGCACATCATCATCGCTATGGTCAGCCAACCACGCAGCTACAATATGGGCTGATTGCAGGGTTCGTAGAAGTGGGCGAAAGCTTAGAGCATGCGGTGGTACGAGAAGTTGCAGAAGAAGTAGGTATTCGTTTAACTGATATCCGTTATGTCAGTAGTCAGCCGTGGCCGTTTCCGTCTAATCTCATGTTAGGGTTTCGAGCCTCTTATGTCAGTGGCGAGATTGTGATACAAGAAGAAGAGCTTTCTCATGCTGACTTCTTTGATCTCTCAGACCTACCAAAAATACCTTTTAAAGGCAGTATTGCTCACGATTTAATCGCACAGATTGCGCATGAACAAGGCATCATACTTTAGCTTTATAAGATATATTAACGTTCAAATGTGATTTTCCACAATGTATAACTTTTTACACCTACTGTTATATAATCTTGTGTATCCATCTCATTTAGTATCAACTATATCTTCATCTCCAATTTTTTATACCAGTTTTAAGGTCATGAATGACATGCCTAGTAATGCCCATTCCCGTTTAACGAATCTGCCCATACTATTTGATACGTTAACTTTAGAGACGCTTACCGCTGACACGCAGCAGCGTATCGCGTATGTGGATTCGTGTCTGCCACAGACTCAGTGCGGTCTTTGTGAGCATCCAGATGGCTGCCTGCCTTACGCCACTGCTATCGTCGTAGACGGTGAACCATATAATAAATGTGTGCCAGGCGGTCAGCCTGTCACTGACGCCATTGCTCTTATTTTGAATGCAGATGATGCTACTTTGAGTGTTCTTTCAAGAAAAGATAGATTGAACAGTGATGAAGAGCGTCTACTTGCGGTACCCTCAAAGTGGTCGATAGACCCTGTGACCGAACGTCCGCATGAAGTACGTGCTATCATTCGTGAAGATGATTGTATTGGCTGTACAAAATGTATCCCCGCCTGTCCAGTTGACGCTATCGTCGGTACAGGTAAACATATGCATACGATCTTTACAGATTTATGCACAGGCTGTGAGCTGTGTATCGCGCCCTGTCCAGTTGATTGCATCGATCTTGTTCCTATTGAGCGCAAACTATCAGCAGCAGCGCGCGCGCAAGAGCAAGATGATCTGCGCCAGCGTTATCACACTCATCTTAAACGCGTCACTGAACAGCTGGCCGATACTAGCAATAGCAGACCTGTTGTCAGTATGGTGGAGGCCAAGCTAAATAATGCCAGCGCTCAGACTATTGACATCAATGAGCAGCAAGCAAAACAGACGATTGCTGCTGCCAAACTACGCAGTAAAATTAAAAAATTAGAAAAACAGCTGAGCGTTCGACCTAGTCCTGAAAAAAGCGCTGAATTGGCAAGGCTACAAGCAGAATTGTCTAAGATATAGTTTTAAAGAACGTACTACTATTTGACTCCACTTAACTCAATGTCTATTCTCACTATCCTCAACCGTTAACATGATTACCTAGATACCATGAGTAAAACCGTAAAACACAAGACTGCCAATACGCCACCCTCGCGGCGCATGCCCAATCGTAATGTACGGCCATTCTTTGAAAAACTGGCTGCTACTATCGAGGAGCCCGTTACTGAATTAAACTATCGCAGTAATTTTGAGCTACTTATTGCCGTTATTCTCTCCGCACAAGCAACTGATGTGAGCGTCAATATTGCCACTCAGCAGCTCTATTCGGTCGCAAATACTCCTGAGGCCATACTGGCTTTGGGTGAAGATAAGCTCAAATCTTATATCAAAAATATCGGCTTATATAATGCCAAAGCCAAAAACGTGATCAAAACTTGTCGCGACTTAATAGAGAAGTTCGACAGCACTGTGCCTGATAACCGTAAAGATTTAGAGTCGCTTGCAGGTGTTGGACGCAAGACCGCTAATGTGGTTTTGAATACCGCTTTTGGACAGCCAACGATGGCAGTCGATACGCATATTTTTCGGGTTGGTAACCGTACGGGACTAGCCACTGGCAAAAATGTGCTGATTGTGGAGCAAAAGTTGGTCGAGCGTATTCCACAGGATATGATGCTAGATGCGCATCATTATCTTATCCTACATGGCCGCTATACCTGTCAAGCGCGCACGCCGAAATGCGGCGCTTGTCCTGTCTATGAAGAATGTATGTTTAAGGATAAAGCGGCGTTTGTCGAGGTCTGAATGATTGATAAAGTAGCACTAAAATGAATTTACTTTTTGTTTGTACTAAAAATCAATGGCGCAGTCCGACTGCTGAACGAATCTACCAAGACTACGCTAACTTAAACGCTCGCTCTGCTGGCATTACTCAATCAGCTCGAAAGCTGATAAATTCTGCAGACATTCATTGGTCAGATATTATTTTTGTAATGGAAAATAAGCACAAACGATATATTCATGAGCATTTTCGGAACCAAGTTAAGAAGAAAAAATTAATTGTTTTAGATATTCCTGACGATTATCAGTATATGGATGAAGAATTAGTTGAATGGCTAAAAGATGCTGTGAACACACATTTAACAACGTAAATAATAGTAGCAAAATATATACTTTATTATTCTCTAGCATAATGAAAAATTTACATAGTTGTCTCAACTCGAGGAACAATCATGCAAACGCTCACTGCCCTAGTATTTAATAATTTTGAGACGCTAGATTTGTTTGGACCAACCGAGATGTTCGGCTGCCTGCCTAAGCATTTTCGTATTCAATATGCTTCTATAACAGGCGGTATTATTCATAATCATCATGGCGTCGCTTTGCAAACCATTGCAGTAGCAGAATTAGCGCATCAAACAGATATTTTGCTCATTGTCGGCGGTATGGGTACGCGTCAAGTCGTTGATGACAGCCAGTTTTTGCAGACCCTCACCGATCTCGCTAACACTGCCAAATGGGTACTTAGTGTCTGTACGGGCAGCGCGTTATTAGCAAAGGCGGGTATATTAGATGGCAGACAGGCGACTTCTAACAAGCTGTCGTGGCAATGGGTTATTCAGCAATCAGACAAAGTTGAGTGGATACAGCAAGCACGCTGGGTAGTAGACGGTAAATGTTACACCTCCTCAGGCGTTAGCGCTGGAATGGATATGGCGCTTGGTTTTATCGCCGACAGATTAAGTATCGATACCGCGCGGCAAGTTGCTATCTATACCGAATACCGCTGGCAAGAAGATAGCCTGCTTGATGATTTCTATCAACGCTAATGAAACGCAAACCTACCCTAGAGTTTTGAGTCGATTCACGGTAAAATGTGTTCATTTTTTGATTCACTTTTGCCTCTTATTTTCCGTTAACATTCAATTATGACTGGATTTATCGATAACAGTCCTTGCAATTAAGCGATCTAACTATGCGTGAATATAACTTATTTACCTCAGAATCTGTGAGTGAAGGCCATCCTGATAAAATGGCTGACCAAATCTCAGACGCTATCCTCGATGCCATCCTACGTGAAGATCTACAAGCGCGCGTAGCGTGTGAAACACTGGTTAAAACTGGCGCAGTGATATTAGCTGGGGAAGTGACGACCACTGCCAATATTGACGTATAACGTATTGTGCTTGATACCGTCAATGGCATCGGTTATCATCACTCAGATCTCGGTTTTGATGGTGAGACTTGTGCGGTTATCAATATGCTTGGCAAACAGTCACCTGAAATTGCCCAAGGCGTCGATCGCAGCAATCCTGAAGACCAAGGCGCAGGTGATCAAGGTTTGATGTTTGGCTATGCCAGTAACGAAACTGACGTATTGATGCCAGCCCCTATTGAATATGCGCACCGTCTTATGGAGCGTCAATCTGAGCTGCGCCGCGCAGGCGACCTACCTTGGCTGCGTCCAGATGCCAAAGCACAAGTGACACTCAGATATGATGGCAACCGCCCAGCTGCGATTGATGCTGTGGTGCTCTCCACCCAGCACGATCCCAGCATCTCACAAAAAGATCTTCAAGAAGCGGTAATGGAATCGATCATCAAGCAAGTATTACCTGCTGATCTCTTACACGCTGGTACCCGCTATCACATAAACCCGACTGGTAAGTTTGTTATCGGCGGTCCTGTGGGAGATGCAGGGCTGACTGGACGTAAAATCATCGTCGACACTTACGGCGGTATGGCGCGTCATGGCGGCGGTGCTTTTAGTGGTAAAGATCCGTCAAAGGTTGATCGTAGCGCCGCTTATGCGGTTCGTTATGTCGCCAAAAACATCGTTGCCGCAGGATTGGCTGAGCGCTGTGAGGTACAAGTTAGCTATGCCATTGGGGTTGCTGAACCGACCTCTATTTCGGTCAATACTTTTGGCACAAGTAACATCAGCTCAGAAGAGATCATTCGCCTGATTCGTACACATTTCGACCTTCGCCCTTATGGGATCACGCAAATGCTGAACTTACTCCAGCCTATGTATCAACGGACGGCGACCTTTGGACACTTTGGTCGCGTCGGCTCTGAGACTGCCTTTACTTGGGAAAAAACAGACAAAGCTGAGATTCTAAAAGCAGATGCAGGTCTATAACCCCCTATTTATATTCACTTAACAGGAGTCGATTATGTCTCAAGATAATATTGATGAGCAAACTCAAAACGATCATTTAAATGATAATATAGACGCTAATGACAATGATGAGCTCAGGGCTGAGATTACCCCTGAGATGCAGGCGTTTTATCAGCGCGCTGATGCTATCATTGGCGTTGCCAATAGTCAGCTAGGGCCTGATGCCCACTCAGGGCAAGTCGGTGCCTCATTACTTTATGCAGCCGCTCGTTATAGCGCGTCAGTCGCCTCGATTGGCTTTATAAAGGGTGATGACTTTGCAAAAGAGAAAGACGATATTGTAGAGTTTTATGTTAAGCAGTACCGTCAAATGCTAAGTGACAATTTGACCGATTATGCACAAAACTTTGACAAATATGTGCAGCTAGATCAAGACAATAAACCTGCTAAATAACTTTATTGTTTGACCAATAAAAACCCCAGTCTATAAATAGGCTGGGGTTTTTATTGGGATAAAAATTTATGAATTCAAAAACCGCTCTTTAATCGCCTGGTTTGATGACAATATCAGGTGGCCCCTCTAACAGATCTTCATCGCGAAACTCGTTTGCTGAGTTGTGCGCTGCTGATTCTTCAGTCGTAAACCACTGCTGCTGACGGTAAAGAATCAGATCATCTCGACTCAAGCCCCTTAACAGCGAATACATCATCACCAATATCACAATAGCAAAAGGGAAACCTGATACGATAGAAGCTGCCTGCAACGCCCCTAATCCCCCTGCTGCAAGTAATACAGCGGCGATAACGCCTTCAGTACCTGCCCAGAATAGACGCTGAATCTTTGGCGGATCAGTATCTCCACCTGAGGTCAACATATCAATGACAAAGCTTGCTGAATCCGACGAGGTGACAAACCAAAGCACAATCATTAAAACAATTAATAAGTTGAATGCGGTCGTGAGCGGATAAGATTCCATTAGCTTGAAAATAGCACTACCCGTGTCTGCTCTAACCGCTTCAACTAGACCAGGACTTGCTATACTTGGATCAGCTGCAGCCATGAGCTCCATATGTACCGCTGAGCCGCCAAAAGCGGTGAACCATAAAAATAAAATGGTAATAGGGATTAAGAGCACGCCTAAGGTAAACTCACGAATGGTACGACCACGAGAGATACGCGCCACGAACACCCCAACGAATGGTGACCAGCTGATCCACCATGCCCAATAGAAAATCGTCCACGATGATTGCCAGTTTTCTTGGCCTTCATAAGACTCCGTCCACGTTCCTAGAGGAATCACTTGATGTAGATAATTACCGATGTTTTCTACAAAGCTATTAAAGATAAATTGTGTCGGTCCCAAAATAATGACAAAGCTCAATAGCACAATCGTCAATAATATATTGATATCGCTTAAGCGCTTGATGCCTTTATCCAGTCCCATAAATAAGGACAGTCCTGCAAGCATCGTAATAAATGCGATCAAGATAATCTGTACCGTAATATTGTTAGGAATACCGAATACGCTCTCAAGGCCAGAGTTAATCTGTAATACTCCCAGACCCAAGGTCGTCACCACCCCAAACATTGTACCAAATACCGCTAGTATATCGACCGTATGACCCCAACCACCATATATCTTTTTACCTAGTATAGGGTATAGCGTTGAACGAATCGCCAATGGCAGACCACGGCGATAGTGAAAATAGGCCAGAGCTAAAGCGACCATGCCGTAAAGCGCCCAAACATGAAAACCATAATGCAAAAATGAGATATTCATCGCAAGCTTAGCAGATGCGACTGTCTCCCCCTCACCAAGTGGCGGTGCCATATAGTGATAAAGGGGCTCGGCCGTACCCCAGTACAAGAGCCCAATACCGATACCCGCTGAAAACAGCATACCAATCCAAGAAAGCAGTTTGTATTCAGGCGCTTCTGTTTGATGACCAAGCCTGATATCACCGTAACGACTAAATATCATATAGACACTCATCATGACGGTGGCATTAATCACTACAATAAAGAACCAGCCAAAGCGTAGAGACACAAATGCCTTTGCTTGACCAAATACTATTTCTGCTTGCTCATTGAATAAAGCACCAAAGAGAATAAATGCCAAAATTAAAAGTGCAGAGGTTAAAAACACAGGTTTACTTACCCGCGGAAAAGGGCCTACTCGACCAACTTTGACGTGATCCATAGATTTTCCTAGAAAAAAATTATCGCCACAATATCAACATAGTAGCGAATTATCAAATGTAACGTCGATACTGTAACAGTTTGTATAAAAAAATAGCTCTAAAACAGTAGCGCTATTTTTTTGTATTATCAGACATAAAAAGACCGCTTAATCGCCTTTTACAATCTTAGGCGGTCCTTTAAGCAGATGCTCATCGACAAACTCATTGGCTGAGTTGTGGTCAGCGGACTCCTCAGTAATAAAGTGCTGCTGAGCCCGATATAAAATCAAACGATCGCGGCTTAAACCCCGTAGAAGTGAATACATCATGACAAATACCACTAAGGCAAATGGCAATCCTGCCACAATAGCCGCTGCTTGTAATGCCCCTAAACCACCCGCTGCCAGAAGTATCGCTGCGATTAATCCTTGCATGATTGCCCAAAATAAGCGCTGAATCTTCGGTGGATTGGTATCGCCGCCCGCTGTCAGCATATCAATCACAAAGCTTGCTGAGTCCGATGACGTTACAAACCACAGTACAATCATGACTACGATCAATAAAGTAATAGGCCTAGTAAATGGATAATACTCGACCAATTTAAAAATAGCGCTACCCGTATCTGCCTGTACCGCTTCAACCAATCCTGGGTTTATCAGTTCAGGATTGATGCCTGCAAGTAATTCCATTTGGATCGATACCCCACCAAAGGTTGTGAACCAAAAGAACAAAATGGTCATTGGAATTAATAAAACCCCCAAAACAAACTCGCGAATGGTACGACCGCGACTAATACGCGCAATAAAAACACCTACAAATGGAGACCAGCTGACCCACCATGCCCAATAAAATATCGTCCAAGCACTTTGCCAATCGGTATTGCTATAGGCCTCGCCCCATGTGGATAGCGGTACAAGTGCCGTTAAGTAATTGCCTATATTTTCAATAAAACTGTCAAAGATAAATAATGTCGGCCCCAAAACTACCATAAATGCTAAAAGCACCCCAGTAAAGCCCATATTAATATCACTTAAGCGTTTAATACCTTTATCAAGACCCAGCATAAGAGATCCGCAAGCCAAGGCGGTAACAAAAGCAATGATAAAAAACTGCATGGTCAAGGTATTTGGGAAACCAAATAAGCCTTCAAGACCTGAGTTAATTTGCATAACTCCCAAGCCAAGAGAAGTCACGACTCCAAACATCGTTCCAAACACGGCCAGAACATCGACAGTATGACCCCATTTGCCATAAATTTTTTGCCCCAGTATCGGATACAGGGTTGAGCGTATCGATAATGGTAGGCCGCGGCGAAAATGAAAATAGGCTAACGACAAAGCAACAATCGTATAAATCGCCCAAGCATGCAGCCCCCAGTGTAAAAATGAGAGGTTCATGGCTTGTTTGGCAGCTTCCAACGTTTCAGCCTCACCAAGGGGCGGTGCCATAAAATGATACAAAGGCTCAGCTGTGCCCCAATAGACTAGTCCAATACCGATACCGGCTGAAAACAACATCGCAATCCATGAGAACAGCGTATACTGCGGCGTTTCTGTTTGCTTACCTAAACGAATATCGCCATAACGACTCATCGCCAAATAGATACAGAATATTAGTGCCACATTCACTAGTACAATAAAGAGCCAGCCAAATTTATCAGAGATAAAGCTTTGCAAAAAACTAAATAATGCTGCTGCCGCCTCCGTAAAGAATACACCTAAGATAATAAAACCGACGATCAAAATACTTGATGTAATAAAAACAGGCTTATTAACTCTAGGAAAGGGACCTAATCGACTTACTTTTACGTCATCCATTTTTTAACCTCGTCTTTTAAGGGACATTACCTTAACAAACTAACCTTTAATTATCAATTAATTACAAAATGAGACTTTAGAAAAATATAGTAGCTACGCGGTTAAATGAAACCCTCAAACTGACTAAAGTCTACTCATCGCTCTAAACTATCGCTCTAAACTAAAGCACCGTTATAAGCCACACTACTTTAAATATCCAATTCTGCGGTTAAGAGGTCAGGATATTTCGCGTATTAAAAAACCCCACATGTCCTAGAAAATGTAGGGCTTAAATACGAACAATACTTTGAATGGCCTATTCTAGTCGCGTGTCATCACCTTACATCTATAGGTTATTTAATAAACACGGTGGCTAAATCTTTATTTAGGTAGTAGTTTTAATAACTTTGCGTCCTCGCCATCTTCTAATAGCCATACTGCTCCATCTACTGCCAACACACTGCGGATACGCTCGCCCATCTCATAACGATAACGCTCATGAGCAGTATTATTGTTGTCCAAACCTACTACTATCAGGGCCTCAGATGACAATCCGCTAATAAGCGCGTCCCCTTGCCATGCTGGAAAATCGTTTTGAGTACCTGATGTGTAAATACTGATGGATGACGGTGATATCACAGGGGTCCAACTAATCTTAGGCGCGGTAAAGTCAGGGCGAGTGCTGTGGTCAGGAATATCTGTGCCTGAATAGTTGCGTCCATTAGAGACAAGAGGCCAACCGTAATTGTGACCTTTTTCAATTAAGTTGAACTCGTCACCGCCTCTTGGACCCATCTCGTGCGCCCACAGTCGACCACTATCATCAAAGGTCATACCGAGCACATTGCGGTGGCCTATCGTCCAAAACTGTGATGAGATATCATTAGTTGTCTTTGCAAATGGATTATCTGTTGGTACAGAACCGTCTGCATTCAACCGAATTATCTTACCCAAATTGACCGTCATGTCTTGCGCAGGATCTTTTTGTTGCCGCTCGCCTGAGCTGATATATAAATAGCGCCCATCAGCTGAAAATAACAACCGATGGCTATAATGCCCTTGACCTTTGACCTTTGGTGTCTGCTCCCAAATTGGGCTGATATCTTCTAAGCGTGGCGCGTCGGTATCCAAACCTACAAGTGTAGCCTTGATAACTTTCGCACCAAATGTATTGCTATCCGATCCCGTACCTGCTTCGATGTAGCTGATATATACGGTATCGGTAGTCGCAAAGTCTGGTGCCAAAATGATATCTCCAAGTCCGCCTTGTCCGCCATAAGCAACCTTAGGTACAGCGCCTACTGCTGTCTTGTTACCTGTGAGGCTATCAACGATGAATAACTCCCCTGTCTTTTGTGTTATTAGCAATTTATGGGGTTTATTATTGACTTTAGGTAAGGCTGTCATTGCCCATGGTTCATTAAAACTGGCAATAACCTTGGTCGTGAATTCAGGCTTAACGGCGCTTGATTGAGTAGCAATCGCCCCATTATCTGATGTATCTAATGGTGGAACAACCGTCTCGGTACGGCTTGTCGATGGATTAGAGCAAGCGGACGCACTAAATAACAGTGCCATGACCGTTAAAGGCACATTAAGATATTTGGTAGGTATTATCATGATATTGCTCCTTTGAATCCGCTTTTATCTAATATAACAACCATAACATACGCTCTGGTACAAATTATGTTCTTCTATAAAAGACAAACCCCTTTATCTGCTATAGCAAATAAAGGGGCAATCTTGGGTTTTTAATATACTGCTTAACCCTTCGTATTAGCTCATTCTAAGCTTATCAAAAGTCAGCTTATCGTCGTTACCCACATCAACTTTGATGATGTCACCTGCGACGAAGTCACCTGCGAGCAATTTCAATGACAGTGGGTTTTCGATCTCTTGCTGGATAGCACGTTTTAGAGGACGCGCGCCATAAACGGGATCGTAACCGACGGCAACTAGCTGATCCATGGCTTCCTCAGATAACGTCATATCGAGCTCGCGCTCTTGCAAGCGACTACGTAGACGCTCCAATTGAATATCAGCGATACCTGCCATCTGTGACATACCAAGCGGATGAAATACCACAATCTCATCGATACGGTTCACGAACTCTGGGCGAAAATGCTGTCCCACAGAATCCATAACCTCCGCTTTGATATCCTCGTAACTCTCACCGACCATCTCTTGAATCTTGTGCGATCCTAAGTTACTGGTCATGATAATCACCGTGTTTTTGAAGTCGACCACACGACCTTGCGAATCGGTCAAGCGGCCATCATCCAGCACTTGTAGCAAGATATTGAACACATCAGGATGGGCTTTTTCGACCTCATCAAACAATATCACGCTATATGGCTTACGGCGTACCGCTTCAGTCAAGGTACCGCCCTCTTCATAACCGACATAGCCTGGAGGCGCGCCCACCAAGCGACTGACACTGTGCTTTTCCATATATTCACTCATATCGATACGAACGATCGCATCCTCAGAGTCAAACAAGAAGTTTGCTAATGATTTGGTCAATTCAGTTTTACCGACACCCGTAGGCCCAAGGAACAAGAACGATCCAGAAGGACGATTGGGATCCGACAAACCTGCACGGCTACGGCGCACTGCATTCGCGACCGCTTCGACTGCTTCATCTTGACCGATGACGCGCTCGTGGAGTTTTTCTTCCATCGCAAGCATTTTGTCGCGCTCGCCTTGCAGCATTTTGCTGACAGGAATACCAGTTGCAGCAGCTACTACCTCAGCGATTTCATTATCTGTTACTTTGTTACGTAGTAGTTTGATACCACTACCTTCGCCCACTTGCTCTTTTTGTTCTGCCAAATCGGACTCAGTAATACGGCGCTCAAGCTGTGGAATGGTCTCATACTGCAGCTTACTCATCGTCTCATAATCGCCTTCACGGCTGGCTTTATCATAGGCTATACGTGCTTTATCAAGCTCGTCTTTTAGCTGCTGACTGCCTTTAACTAGCGCCTTTTCAGCCTGCCAAATCTCGTTGAGATCGGCGTATTCTTTTTCTAGTTCCTCGATTTGGGTATCAAGCACTTTACGTTCTGCCTGAGCGCCCGCATCTTCTTCGTTTTTGAGTACTTCACGCTGCATCTTAAGTTGAATCAGACGACTATCAAGCTTACCAAGAGACTCAGGTTTACTGTCCATCTCCATGCGCAAACGACTTGCTGCTTCATCAACCAAATCAATCGCTTTATCAGGCAATTTACGATCAGTGATATAGCGATGACTCATGCGTGCTGCTGCAATAATCGCGCTGTCTTGGATATCGACGCCGTGATGCAGCTCATAACGCTCTTTGAGACCACGCAAAATCGCAATGGTGTCCTCAACCGTAGGCTCATCAACCAATACCTTTTGAAAACGACGCTCAAGCGCGGCATCTTTTTCGATATACTGACGATACTCATCCAAGGTTGTGGCACCAACGCAGTGCAGCTCACCACGCGCCAAAGCAGGTTTGAGCATGTTACCTGCATCCATCGCACCCTCAGACTTACCAGCGCCCACCATCGTATGCAGCTCATCAATAAATAAGATGACATTACCTTCTTGTTTGGCCAAATCGCTCAGCACACTTTTGAGGCGCTCTTCAAACTCACCGCGAAATTTTGCACCAGCAATGAGCGCGCCCAAATCTAAAGACAGCACTTCTTTACGGCGCAGACCTTCTGGTACATCACCATTGATAATCTTTTGTGCCAAACCTTCAACGATAGCGGTTTTACCGACACCTGGCTCTCCAATTAATACAGGGTTATTTTTAGTACGACGCGACAATACTTGGATAGTACGGCGAATCTCTTCATCACGTCCAATCACAGGGTCAAGCTTGCCCATCTCCGCCTGTTCAGTCAGGTTAATGGTATACTTATTCAGCGCATCACGCTGATCTTCTGCGTTTTGGTTATCCACTGTCTCATTACCTCGCAAGTCTTCAATCACCTCTTTTAACTGAGCAGCCGTCACTCCGACATTTTCAAATATCTTTTTGGTCTCGCCTTGTTCAGCTAAGGCCAATATGACCCATTCGGTCGCAATAAAGTCATCACCCGCTTTTTGGGCTTGACGATCTGCAAGGTTTAGTATCTTTACTGAATCTGGATTTAGATTGACCTCGCCCGTAGGCTGAGCGATTGTTGCTTGATTATCCAAGGCTTTTGCAACGCTATTTTTTAATGCAGGAATAGAGGCGCCTGCTTGCTGACAAATGGATAAATTCGACTCATCTTGCAATAATGTCGCGAGCAGATGTACAGGTGCAATCCCCGTATTATCACGCCCTAACGCTAGGCTTTGTGCTTCTTGAATCGCGGCCTGCAGTTTTTGCGTAAATTTCTCAAACCTCATGTTCGTATCCTTTTATAATTAGTATTTATCAATTGTTTTTGTAGCGGACTGACAGTGTACCGCCTTTTTTCAACTGTTATGTATATATGGCATAAGCGATTGTATTTCAACTGAGAAACTTACAATGTCAATGATAGATAATGACTTAACATTATGCCTATAAAAATAGCATGGCTCTTGTATTTGAGCTTAAACCTTACTATTAGTAGTGATATTGATTATGTATACTTAATAGGTGTTTTTAATCAGTATATCAAGAGCAAATCATAGCAACTAGACAGGGTTTTAAAGTGGTGGAGAAAAAACCCAACTCAGCTTACATGCAACTGCTCTCAAAAAAAAAGCAGAACGTCTGGCTATACTTGTCGTATTGCTGACGTTCTGCTTTTTAACCTATTAACATCGTGACAAGTTGCTTATGTCAAAGCATTTAACCGTCTTAGTTCTGTATGGACAACACCTCTTTTAGCTTAGTTTCAAAATTATCTTTTATAAAGTGAGCATATTCTACGCTAATATGTTCAGCATCACGGTAAATGATTTTTCCAGAAAAAGTAGTCAAGCATTTATCATCGGTACAGAACATATCTGACATATCGATACTTTTTATGAGATCTTGATACTCAATGGCAGGATCAGTTGCCAGTAAAACATCTGCTCGATCTACCGTACAAGTATCTGGATCTGGATTGTTTCTATTTCGGTGTAAGCATTCGGGTACATCAAAAGCAAAGCGTGGATTGTCTCTGATACCGATCACCTCTATACCATTGGCATTGATGGCTTTCCAGCTGTCGATATACGATTCAGGGATAAACTCGCCTTTATCCAAATCGGTTCTTGTAGAATTGGTGATAACCGCATAAGGATTGATATTTGCAATCTCTTCAAGCGCACTTTCATTCCACTTATGGCAAGACTCGTTAGAATCTTCAACAGCTCCCAAAGGACAGGCCGCTTTGGTCATATTTATTACTTTAAAGTTATTATTCTTGCCAATCTCGTCGAGTGCGGTGATCCATTGCACAGCGTGAGAACCTCCTGCTAGTACAATCTCTTTATCAGCATTTAAATCGCCAAAGTCGCAAGTTGTGACCTCTTCTCAAGTCATAGATTGATTACATCCCTCAGCGTATGCCGCAGGAACTATTTTCTTTATTGTTAATAATCTATTGCGATGAGGTTCAAAATCATCCTCTTATAAGTGAATGCGATCTCCTGCAAAAGGTTCAACAGGTTCACGCTTCAACGCTGAAAGTGTTTTTTCAGTCGTAGAGACAACTTCATGTCTAAATACAAAAGCCGCTACCATGACAGGTAAGAAAAACAACACTCCTATCGAAAAATTAACCAATACTTTTTCTCTGGGTATTTTTCTAAAAGGAGATTCAATTTTTTTACTGGTCAAATAAGCTAAAATCGTAGAAACAATCATGATCATCAGTCCTTGTAGCAGACTGACAGACTCATAACCAAAATATTCTTTATAAAATATCAATATGGGCCAATGCCAAAGATAGATGGTAAAAGAGATCCCACCTAAGAATACTAAGAATTTGTGTGACAACAGGTTGTTAACCAGCCCTTTACCGCCCACACCTGACATAATGATAAAAACAGCGCCAAGTACGGGAATCAACGATATAGGACCTGAAAAATTGGCCCCTCTGGGTATAAATATCGCGCCACCAACAATCAAAGCAATACCGACAATACCTAACGCCTGCCTATATTTTATTTTTTTAATATTGGCAATGACAAGGTAGGACAATGAGCCAAAGAAGAATTCCCAGATTCTTGATAGTGGATTAAAATAACTCATTGCTGGATCATTTTTTGACAGCATCATTGCATAGATAAAAGAGGCAAGTATGATAGAAACTACCCCTAAGAAAAGAGGCACGGACGTCTGTTTTTTCTTTGACAGATAAGCTAAGGGAACAAGAATAAGTGGAAAAACTACATAAAATTGCATTTGAATAGACAACGCCCAAAACTGCTGTACAGGACTAATGGCTCTGTCAGTCGATAAATAGTCGACAGACAATCTGATCAGTTGTATGTTTTCAAGATGTAAGGCGCTGGCAATAATCTCGTGCAACACACTATAGATAGAGACAGGGGAAGTAATAAAATAGCTGGCTAATAAGGTTGCTCCAAGCACAATATAAGCAGATGGGGCGACTCTTTTTATGACCCCTCCCCAAAAAGGAAAAGGACTAACCGTACCTTTTGAAAAATATCCCTTTAATACAATAGACGCCATTAAAAAACCAGAAACGACAAAAAAAACGTCAACACCACCTGATACTTTATTAAACCAGATATGAAAAATCATGATAATAAGAGCGCCCACCGCTCTTAAACCTTGAATATCATTTCTATATTCATGATAAGTATATTTTGCAAACACAGGAGACCCTTATTGTAATATAGAATTTATCGTGAAACAAAGTTGACAATTTCAAGTAAATTTAAACCATCTCTCATGTATAATTTGTTTAAAACTTAAAATAAATGTCACTAATTTCCCTCAAGTCTCTAATCTTACAATGTTCCTGTAACATTTGGTAGGTCTAAATATTCATTTAGATAAGAATATATTACTACATAATGTAAATACATATATACTCATAAAAGAATATTACTATTTTATTAATTTTAAGTTGATAATAGGTGTCTAATAATTAGATTTTCTTTCCTTATCATTAAAAATAATGAGCTATAAAAACTGCTTGTTATTCGATATGAAGCATATTTCACTAGCTTATGATAAGGTAAAAAGACTTAGAAAGGATTTTTCGATTATGAGCAGAATAGTCTCTAGGCATAAATGCTAGATAAACTACTATCATTAAGTGTAACTTCATCTTAATAAAGGATTATTTCGAAATTTAGGTAAAAAAATAGCATAGACTTTGATAAATGTGATTGATCGTTGTAGTAACGTCTTCACAAAGTCTCAAAAAACTATGCTAATGCCTATGAAAATAATACGGATAAAACTTAGTCATAAAACAGAAATGAACTCTAACTATTGTCCATTTTTATTAGACCATACGAATAGCCCCATCTAAGCGAATCACTTCACCGTTGAGATAGCTATTATCAATGATATGTATGACCAATTTGGCAAACTCATGGGGATTGCCCAAACGTTTAGGATAAGGAACGCCTGCCTCTAACTGTTCACGCGCTTTTTCAGGAATGCTATTCATCATGGGCGTTGCAAAAACGCCCGGCGCAATTGTCATGACGCGAATACCGTGACGCGCCAGCTCACGCGCTAGGGGTAAAGTCAGACCGACCACCCCTGCCTTGGACGACGCATAGCTTGCTTGCCCTACTTGCCCATCAAAAGCAGCGATAGAAGCGGTATTAATAATGATGCCGTGATCGGCATTCTTTTGACTACTGTTTTCTTGAGTACTGTTTTCGGCGGCGCTATTATTAGCTACTCGTTTAGCGATAGAAGATGCGACCAAACGCGCAACGTTGAATGAGCCGATGAGGTTTATATTAACGCCACGACTAAAGGCATCAAGGTCTGCTGGATTGTTTTCGCGATCAAGTAGCTTTTGCACGACAGCGATGCCTGCGCAGTTAACAGATCCTTGCAAACCGCCAAACTCTTTTTCAGCCATAGCAACAGCGGCTTGCACTTCATCGCCACTGGTAATATCACAACGGACAAAACGTGCATTATCGCCCAGCTCATCGACCAATGCTTGTCCCGTTGACGCATTCAAATCAGCAATGACAACCTTGCCACCTTGATCGACGATAGCACGAACGACTGCCTCCCCTAAACCTGATGCCCCACCCGTTACCAAAAAGCTGTGTTGTTGAACTTGCATGATGATTCCTTAAGCATTGAATATTATTAGTTGAACATGTTGACAATCTTTATAAATAGGCTTACTTATTGAGCCGTCAAACTCCGTAATAAAAAGCGCTGGATCTTGCCACTTGGTGTCTTTGGCAAGGCGGCGACAAACTCAATTTCACGCGGATAAGCATGGGTTGATAAGCGCTTACGTACCAAGTCTTTGATTTGCTGAGCAATCTCATCGCTGCCTTCGATACCGTCTTTGAGTACCACATAAGACTTGATATTATGCCCGCGCACCTCATCAGGGACACCAACGGCGGCTGACTCAGCGACCGCTTCATGCTCTAATACGGTATTTTCAACATCTGTTGGACCGACGCGGTAACCTGCTGTCGTAATAATGTCATCATCACGGCCTGAAAACCAATAACTACCATCACTATGGCGCTCAACCACATCCCCTGTCAGATAATAATCGTCGACGAACGCTTGTTTTTCGTTCCAGCTATAACCCTGAAAATAGAACGCTGGCGATTGACTGACCACGACTGCCAGCTGACCTTGCTCGCCATCAGGCAATACTTGCATATCATCGTCCAATACGACAAGCGTATGCCCTGGTAGCGCCATACCCATCGAACCGGTTGGGCATTCATGTACTAATGCATGATGCTCACAACACGTCATACCCGTTTCTGTCTGCCCATACTGATCGCAAACTTGGCAACCCAAATAGCTTTGTACCCAGCTGACTACCTCAGTATTTAACGTTTCCCCTGCTGAGTTGGCACAGCGCAGTGATAATTTTGAAGGATTATCTTCAGAAATCTCTTTAAAGACGCCGCTGGATTTCATCATTCGAAATGCCGTTGGTGAGGAGGCCAGGTTGGTAATCTGATGACGGATGAGAAAATCGCGTGTATTGGTAGCGTCAAAACCTGCTTCATTAAAATAAGTCGTGACTCCTAATAATAAAGGTCCTGTAATCGCATAATACAAACCATACGCCCAGCCTGGATCGGCCATATTCCAATAATAATCACTCTTACGTAGATCAATCGCATAGCGCATGTATAGATAAAAAGCTGGCAGGGCAGCTAACGGCACACTAACGCCTTTTGACTTGCCAACGGTGCCTGAGGTAAACATCTGTAGAAACGGTGCGTCCGTATCCAATCGTACTGGCAGTATTTTTTGTGAATCATGATCTGGTAACTGGGTTGACATCATGTTCGTCAGTTCGGCATAGTTGTCGTCACCCCAAGCTTGACTGTCCGCGATACTACCGACCAAGACCATTTTAGTTTGCTGCGCCAAGTCCTCAAACTTACCGCGATTTTCCTGATTGGTAAAGACCACTTTGGTATTGGCTTTATCCATTCGATACTTGATTGAATCATAGCCAAAGGCGGTAAATAAAGGCTGATAAACCGCTCCAATTCTCCATGTTGCCAGCACCACTATCAATAGCTCAGGCGTACGCGGTAGCATGGTTGCCACTTGGTCGCCAACTTGTACGCCGTAAGATTGTAGTAAGCTTGCTACTTGTGCACTCGCTTTATCCAGCTCACCAAAGCTCATACGCGTCACCCTGCCCGCTGTATCTTCGTGCACTAGCGCAAGGTTGTCGCCGCGGCCGTCACGCACATGTCGACCACAGCAGGCCATATAAGCGTTAAGACGATCATCTAACTGCTCACCAAAGATTTCTGTCAACAACGCATCCCTATCGAAGTTGTTATAATAATCAGCGTAGCTTTTTACAGTATCTGAGGTGTCAGAAGAAGGAGTCGTATGTTGAGATGAATGGATATTTGAAGATGAGGTAGTCATGAGCTAATACTTTAGCAAAAGAGAAATAGAGAACCATTGATAAAACAATATACCACTGATAAAACCATAGATAGCTTAATAGCAAAACTGCCATATCTTATGGTCATCGATATGACGTAAAGTTAAGATTACCTATTAGTAACGCATTTTTATGATTATTTCAATACATAACGTATCATTTTTATGAATGAACATAATTTTAAATTGAGCTAAATTTACTTTAGGTTGCTCAAAAATCCAAGCAATGCTTTTTCTTCAATCCGTTGATATTTTTTTGTGCGACCCCGCCTCGCTTGTTTATAAGACTCAAAAAAATCTCCTGCTAAAAACTGTTCAATGATAATGGGATGAATGTAGGAAGCTCGGCATACCGTCGGTGTATTTCCAAGCTCATTAGCCACATCTTTGACCATCGCCGTGACTAACTTTTGGCGTTCATTACTTTTAGGCGCACTTGCCAAAATGCTCTCTCCCGTCGCGGTTTGCAGCTCATCGTAAAGGTAGCTTGCTGCCAGGACACTTGCCATCCATGTACGAAAGTCCTTTGCGCTATACATCTTACTTTCACAGTCATCTGCGCACGTATATGTCCTCAAATAGTCATTAATATCAGCACTATCAACGATTTGTTTATTGCCGTTATCGTCTAGATATTTAAAAATCTGATAGCCTGGCAGCTCACTACAGGCCTGCACAATGTCAATTAAACGCTCATCTTGCAATTCGATATGATGCGTTTTCGCACTTTTACCGACAAAATCAAACGCCAGTCCGTTGTCCGTTTCACTCACATGCTTACTACGTAGCGTACTGAGACCATAGCTTTTATTTAGCTTTGCATAGCGGCTATTACCAATACGAATTAAGGTCGTTTCAAGCAATTTAACGACTGCTGCTAGTACATTGGCACGAGATAACGATTCAGCCTCTAAATCCTGCTCAACTTGTGCACGCAGGTTTGGCAGCACTTCTGCAAAACCTATCATGGCATCAAACTTAGCTTGGTCGCGTACACTGTCCCACAATGGATGATATAGATACTGCTTACGGGCTTTGTCGTCGCGACCCGTTGATTGCAGGTGGCCCTTGTCGTCTTGGCATATCCAAACCTCTGACCACATAGGTGGAATAACCAAGCTATCAAAGCGCTTACGCAAGGCTTTATCTTTTACAACCTTGCCGGCTGCATCCCGATAGGTAAACCCGCGTCCCCAGCGTCTGCGCTTGTAGCCAGGCTCGTCATCACTTACATAGCGCAGGTTGGCACGGCGCGCCAAGTGCTCATAATCGTGGCGCGCATCTTCTGTGATTGTCTGCTGGTTTAGCTTTGCCATAAAACGATACGCCTCTTCAAAATGGTAGTTTTAGCATAATTAACAGTCATTGATTTTGCTATTTACTTGCTACGGATAAAGTGTAATTCTGTGTAAAAATCAGCTTATCAACGTATCAAAAATTTATCGACTTCCTTAAAATAAAACCTCTATCAAAAGTGAGCCTAATATGACAGACAATCTTTCTATAAAAATAACTGCATTATCTAAGACTCATTATGATGCTTGGTTAGATTTGTGGCAACGTTATCTCAGCTTTTATGAAACCCGTTTGCCAATGAGTACCACGGACCAAACGTGGCAAAACTTGCTTGATAGCAATGTCCCTATTTATGGATTTGGAGGATGGCAAGACGATACTTTGGTAGGTATCACTCATGTGGTGCTACATCCTAATACTTGGAATACAACTGAGTGTTGTTATTTAGAAGATTTATATGTTAGCGAATTGGTGCGCGGCCAAGGCGTGGGACGCGCACTAATTGAGCATGTTTATCAGTTTGCCCATAACAAAGAGTGCAACCGTGTTTACTGGACCACACAAGAAGATAATAAGATAGCTCAAATACTTTACGATAAGATTGCAAGCAAAACTGACATGGTGCAATATCGAAAAAACTTATAAATAAAAGCAGCGTACTATTCAGTTAAAACGAGGCCATAAAATTAAAACAAGGCCATAAAAAATGCCAAGCGTCACACGCTTGGCATAAATTTTCTTATTAAACACTATCCTTATAACCCCGCTTTTAGGCTCGCTTCGATAAACTGATCGAGGTCGCCATCGAGTACTGCACCCGTATTAAAGGTCTCAACGCCAGTACGCAAGTCTTTGATACGGGAATCATCTAACACATAGGAGCGAATCTGACTGCCCCAACCGACATCAGACTTGTTGTCCTCGACGGCTTGCTGTTTCTCCATACGCTTTTGCATCTCAAGCTCATAAAGCTTGGCGCGCAGCATTTTCATCGCCGTCGCTTTGTTACCATGCTGGCTACGCTCGTTCTGACAAGTGACCACCACGCCCGTCGGTTCGTGAGTAATACGGACGGCTGAGTCCGTCGTGTTTACGTGCTGACCACCTGCGCCCGATGAACGATAAGTATCGATACGCAAGTCCGCTGGATTAATATCAATCTCGACATTATCATCAATCTCAGGTGACACAAAGACGGCAGCAAACGAAGTATGACGACCATTATTGCTATCAAACGGTGACTTACGGACTAAGCGATGCACGCCAATCTCGGTACGCAACCAACCAAACGCATAGTCACCCTTAATCTCAATAGTGGCTGATTTGATGCCAGCGACGCTACCAGAAGACACTTCAATGACCTCAACTTTAAAGCCATGCGCCTCCGCCCAGCGTGTATACATGCGTAGTAACATCTCAGCCCAGTCCTGCGCTTCAGTGCCGCCACTGCCCGACTGGATATCCAGATAGCAATTGTTCGGATCCATCTCACCGCTAAACATACGACGAAACTCTAAATCAGCAACGCGTTTCTCGGCATTGTCGAGCTCGGCTTGTACATCAGTAAGCAACGACTCATCCTCTGCTTCGACCGCCAGCTCCAGCATCGCTGATGCATCTGCTAAGGTCGTTTCAAGCGAAACCACGACGTCAATGACGCCATCAAGCTGGCTTTTCTCTTTATTAATCTTGGTCGCGCGCTCTGGATCATTCCATAGCTCAGGGTTTTCCAATTCTAAATTGACTTCCTCTAAGCGTTCTTGCTTGCCGTCGAAGTCAAAGATACCTCCGAAGGTCCTGTCCACGCTCAGATAAATCTTTGATACGTTCTTGATACGGATTGATTTCCATAAAGTTTCCTGTCTTTTTAAATAAATATCTTACTGATATGGCGCTATTTTAAATCAGATTGATGCTAAATAGTTGGCTAATTAATACTGCCTCTATATTAAATAGCTATAGACCAGCTAAATCGACCAATCTTCTACTGCCCAGCGATGGGCCAGCGCGTGCGCATGCAGGGCATCATCGGGTGACACGCAGATAGCCACATCCGCCCATTCGAGTAATGGAATGTCATTTTTGGAATCTGAATAGGCATAAGTTTTATCAAAAGTGATACCCGCTAATTGCTTTTTATTAAGCCACTTGTCTAGATGGTAGATTTTACCTTCTTTAAAATTGGGCTTAT
>JARIAA010000061.1 GCA_029264635.1 Psychrobacter sp.
TATTCAATTTAATACATCACCCCTTTTATAACTGAAAGAACTAATTTTTGCTTGCGAGTAATCTACCAATCTATACTCGAATAAAGCGACATAGCATGAACAACCACTATAATAGCCTGTTGCGTGAGGGACGAGCGCCGAGTGCATCATTAAAGAAAGACGGCTCATGACATGCATATTTGCCCACTATTAAAGCAAGCGATGCTGAGGCCATGCTTTTGACTTTTGCTCTTCACCAAATTAATCTTTCAAATGGTGCGCTGGGCGCACCCTACCGCTCACCTACTCCCCAACCAACGCCAAAAACTCTTCCTCACCCACTATCTTAACCCCTAACTTCTCCGCCTTTGTTAGCTTCGAGCCAGCTTTATCTCCTGCCAATAGCGCGGTGGTTTTTGCTGAGATACTACCTGAGACTTTTGCGCCTAAGGCTTGCAATTTAGCTTTCGCTTCATCACGTGCCATGCTATCGAGCGCGCCTGTGATGACCCACGTTTGCCCATCGAGCGGCAATCCTTCTGATGCTAACTGCTCGACCTTATCCCAATGTACGCCCGCTTCCCTAAGCGCGGTAATCACCTCGATATTATGCGGCGCGCGGAAAAACTCATAAGCCAGCTCAGCGGTAATCGCGCCAACATCAGGCGTTTGTAATAGCGCGTCGATATCGGCTGCCATTAAGCTATCCAAATCGCCAAATTGCTGGGCGAGATTTCGTGCGGTGCCTTCACCCACGCCGCGAATACCCAGCGCGTAAATAAAGCGGGCCAGCGTGGTATGTTTGCTGACTTCGATAGCGCTAATGATATTTTGTACCGACTTTTCGCCCAGTTTTTCAAAGTTAACCATCTCGTCCGTATGCTGGTGCAACTGATAAATATCAGCGACGGTCTTGACCAATCCATGATTAAAAAAGCTAATCAGCCAGCTTGCGCCTAAACCATCGATATCCATTGCCCGCCGCGAGACAAAGTGGATCAGTGCTTCTTGCTGCTGAGCGGGACAAAACAAACCGCCTGTACAGCGCGCCAAGGCTTCCTCTTCGGGCAGTACGACAGGAGAGTCGCAGATGGGACAGGTAGAAGGTAGGGTCACTGGTTCAGAATCTTCTGGACGCTGCTCATGCCAGACGCGCGTGACTTTGGGGATGACATCGCCTGCACGGTGCACGCTGACCATATCGCCTGCGCGCACATCCAGTCGCTGAATCTCACCAAAGTTATGCAGGGTGACATTACTGACCGTGACGCCGCCGACTTTAACGGGATTAAGCTTACCAACTGGGGTCAATTGCCCCGTACGACCAACTTGCCACTCAATAGTATGCAGGCGCGTCATAACGGTTTGAGCGGGGAATTTGTACGCGGTTGCCCAGCGCGGCTCACGGGACAAAAACCCCAATTGCTGCTGTAACGCTAGGTTATTGACTTTGATGACTGTGCCATCGATTTCAAACGGTAAGTCATCTCGAGTTTCAATCACTGATTCATAATAAGCTTGCGCGGCCCGTGGATTTTCTACTACCGCCACCGCGCTTACCGTAAAGCCAATATTTTTTAGCCATGTTAGGGCTGCTGATTGGGTTTTGATATTTTCAGGCAGCCCTTGATTGATCGAATAAGCGTAAAAGGCAAGCGGACGACTGGCGGCGACACTAGGATCTAGTTGACGCAAACTACCCGCAGCCGCATTACGTGGATTGGCAAAGGTTTTATCACCATTTTCTTCAGCTAAGCGGTTGAGACGCTCAAAGCCTGCCTTGGGTATCAGCACTTCACCGCGCACTTCTAATAATGGAATGTCGCTTGCAGCCGCTATCCATAGGGGCAGATTACGAATGGTTTTGGCATTTTGGGTGATGTCCTCGCCCACTCGTCCATCACCGCGCGTGACGGCTTGCACAAACTTGCCATGCTCGTATTTTACTGAGACGGCTAAACCATCAAGCTTGAGTTCGACCTCGTACTCTGGGTTTTGCTGGGCGTCACTTAGACGATCATTCACGCGGCGCATAAATTCGCGCAGATCATCATATTCAAACACATTACCGAGCGATAACATCGGTATGTCGTGCTGGACTTGGGTAAAAGCGGATAATGGCACATCACCGACTTGATTGATGGGGCTGTCTGGCTGCACTAAGTCTGGGTACGCTTCTTCTAATTCAAGTAAAGATAGGCGCAATTGATCATATTCACTGTCCTCTAAGATAGGATTGTCGAGCACATAATAGGCATAGTTATGCGTTTTCAAGTTATCAATGAGCGTGCGCATCTGCGCAACGATAGATTCATCGTTTGCAAGAGATTTGTTAGAGGAGGTATGGTCAAAGAGGGGCGGTAAAATAGGATCGGTCATGGTCGGCGTCTTTGCTATTCAAGATGCCGATATCATAACAAGTTTGTAGGATATTGTGATAATGGATAAAGGCAAATAACACAAATACCGCTATATTATTTACCTCTGTACTTAATTTTCTGATTTGCTTAAACGCCATAATCGCGCACTTGATTGCGCAGCCTTTGCTTATATTCAGGGGTAATCGGCTCGTTACTCTCATCGAGCATCATCGCGTTTAGATCATCGGCCATCATATAAGCGATACTCATCATGCTATCGAAGCTGCGCAGCGCTTGCGGATGCGGTAGGGACAAAAATACGACCACGCCATTATAACTATTGGTCGCGACACTATGCGGATCAAAAGGTGCGATACCGCTGTCAGTGATGCCCATCATACTAAACCAGAGCATGCCTGTGCCGTCTTTTTGTTCATAGCGGTGGAACATGTTCATCGCCCCAAAGCGCAGACCATATTTATCGATCAAAGCCAATAAATCGCGACCACGTATCAGAGCTGCTGGACCACCTGGGTGCTGGTGCGGCAAAATGGTGATATTGATATTGTCTTTGGCATTGATAAGGGGGCCGTTTTGAGCTTGGTCAACTGGCTCCAACAGATGCTGGTCAAGGATGGGGCTGTTATCATCAAAACTTGGCTCCTCTGCCGTATCTATTACTGGCATCAAGCTATCAGTCGCTGACATAAGGGTAGAGAATGCATCAGGTTCGTACTCATCTTGCGTCTGCATATCCTGTGTCAACGCTTTAAACTCAGCATTATCTTCGCGTTGTTGCTCAGCCTGCCAGCGAGCGTAGCTTTCGTCATTAACAGAGTCTTCATTGCTATCAGCACGACTCTTTGTCAACTGAGCATCGATATTAGTATGGCTCTTGGCCGATGGTTCATCTTCGATAATGGCATGTAGATAGTCACGGTTAGGAGTAATGACCGTCTCACCAGCCACCGTATCATCGAAATCTGGCTGGTCAACGACATTGCGCTCGTGACGCGGAATAATGGGAATACCATTTTTATCATAATTGACCGCCGCCGCCGCAGCGTGATTACGACGCTTAAAGCTGCGAATGACCATAAACAGCCCTGCAAGCACGATAAATGCTGCAATGGCAATCAATATAAACTGAATAGCGGTCATGAGAGACACATCCTAATAACGATGATAAAAGGGAATTTATAAAAGAGAATAAATGGCAATAGTCTAGCATGGCTGACTACCCTCGTCACCCTATAGTCATCGTTTATCGTCAGCCTGACAGGCTAGCGTTACGTTATTTATCAAGATTGTGAGCTTTTTTTGTTAAACGATCAATTTTTGATATTAATAAACGTACACGGTTAACGACCAAGATCACTGATCGATATAATGTGCGGCCTCAGCCAGCGAAACACTAACCAAAGTAGACACCCCTGCATTTGGCATCGTAATGCCTTTAAGCTCATCAGCAATCTGCATCGTAAGCTTATTATGACTGATAAAGATAAACTGTAAATCATCCGCCAACTCATGAATGAGGCTGGTAAAGCGATCAACGTTGGCATCATCGAGTGGCGCGTCGACCTCATCCAGCACACAAAACGGTGCTGGATGCTGCTTGAATATCGCAAAGATTAAGCT
>JARIAA010000006.1 GCA_029264635.1 Psychrobacter sp.
TCTTATTGGGGATGTTCTGGCTTCGACGCTGGTGATGAAACTCAATGATGCATGTCGAGAGTGTATGTCCTCTCGTTAATCAAACATATATTGTTATAGTCGCAAACGACGAAACTTACGCTCTAGCAGCTTAAACCCAGTTTACTTGGTTTAAACCCTGTTTACTTAGTTGCTGATCACCTACAGTTGGTTAACTAAGTTGAAGCGTCCGCATGTAGGCTCGCCACAAGTGATTGTCTCAATCGCTTGGGTTCAAAAGTAGAGAATCGTCCAATCCATCCTGACTGTCGGATCGGTGCGGATTAAAACTAAAGACAGAAACTAAACATGTAGATTCATGAGCGTAATGCTGGCGGACGCGGGTTCAACTCCCGCCATCTCCACCAAACATTAAAAATCCGATTACTCAGGTGGTCGGATTTTTTTATGCTTATAAAATATGTAATGTTAATTACATTTTTTCTATCTACCTTTCACAATTTTAATAATCAACGCCTAACCCACAGATTATCTTCTAGCTTACTACTGATATTAGGTTTTACTATATTCAGAGCCGTTTCAACATAAACGTTATGCGTAGACTTTGAAAATGCTTGCCATTCAGCCCAGCGTCTTAAGACGTAAACAGCCTTTGGTACATGCTCATTAAGACTATCTGTAGTAGATTGCAGCGTCTGTAACCACCATGTCTTTTGCTCGTCATTTAACAGATAGCCGCTAGACTGATTGTCTTCTTTATCAGTAAGCCATCTTTTAAGTAAGGTAACTGTATCTGTCATGCCAGGGCAACCTTGAGTGATGCTAGTAGCTACCAGCGCTCTAAACCAATAGCCCAATGCATTGCGCTGGGCAATTTCATCAAGATGGGGTAGCACGCATAACACCGCGTGCAAGCTTGTTAACCCATGTAGTATAAAAAATTCATTGTCGCTACCTTGTAGAGCACTTGCGGCAATAACAGTTAGCTCTTCGATTAATGAAGTTAAATCTTGCCCGATATCAGGCAGTTTAAGCGTTACCATTTCATTAAGAAATAGTGATAGCGGCTCTTTTGGATTATCAAAAGTAATCAAACGCTGCTGAAAACGACCTCTATTGAGTCTTTTATAATCTTCGGTTTTACTTAACCAGTCGGCTTTTTCGGTCAGTTGCGCTATTCTATCGTCGTTTAAAATTTGCTCAAGCAATTCTATAGGGCGTGGTGCATTAGGAGACCAAAGCTGATGTTCAGTATGAATAGAACCCGTCGCTAATGGTTGGAATGCAGTTGCCATATAGGCAAGCCCCTCGCTTGCCATATCAGTAGATTCAACATCAACGGCCCAACCGAGATGTATCACTGGATGTAATGCTGCACCGGCCATACCTTCTGATAGTGCAGGGTAGTAGCGTTTAAGGCAAGCACTTAACCCCAGCTCAGTTATTTTCTTATCAAAAAAATCACGATATAAAGGAAAGGCAATCCGAATAGACTGCAAGTTATTTAACCAGTTGGCATCGGTTATTTCTGTGTAATTAATGGGATTACTGTGCGGCGCTTCTAGCTTTTTTGACTGCCTTACTGTGCTTGCCGCTGTTTTATTTGTAGTATCATAGGTATAAACCTCTTGCCACCACTGCATTTTATCTAAGCTGGCGCCAGCTGCGTCCAATACAATCCAATTATGAGTAATGTGGTTGGATAAATACTCTTCATATTCAATGTGCCAGTTTCTACCACGCTTAAGCCACTGATGCAGATGTTCAGAATAATTTGGCGTTGAGTAAAATGACATGAGAAGCCTCTACTCTGTGATAATCTCATAAAATAAAAAATGCTTATTACGCTACTTAACGACGGCAATAAGAATACATTGATAACCTTTATAGTAATGGCTAACCACAAAAAAAGCCAGCAACGTAAAGTTACTGGCTTTTTTTAGATCAAGTCGAATATTCTAAAAATTACTCTTCAGAATAATCTTCGTTTTCATCTTGTGCATTGTTTTCATCTTCAGCAGAATCTTCGTTATTACCATCTTCAGAAAGAATAGTAACTAAGATGCTAGCAGTAACGTCATGGTGTAGCTGAATATCAACATTATATTCGCCCACTTGACGTAAAGTGCCTTCAGGAAGCTTAATCTCAGCACGGTCAACTTCTAGACCTGAGTTAGTCAATGCTTCAGCGATATCACGCGTACCGATAGAGCCAAATAGCTTACCTTCGTCGCCAGATTTTGCGCGCATGATAACATTAACATCAGTCAATGCATCAGCACGTTCTTGGGCAACCGCTATTTCTTTCGCTTCTTCAGCTTCAAGCTCAGCACGGCGTGCTTCAAACTTTTCAATATTAGCTTTGGTCGCTGGTAATGCTTTACCCTGAGGGATAAGAAAGTTACGTCCGTAACCTGGTTTTACATCGACAGTTTCACCGAGTTTACCAAGGTTGACGATACGCTGTAACAAAATAATTTGCATGAGTCATTCCTAGTGAACGGTTAAATTACTGATGGTTGTCAGTATACGGAAGTAGCGCAAGATAGCGAGCTTGCTTGATAGCGGTCGCTAGTTGACGCTGATATTTAGTAGAGGTACCGGTAATACGGCTTGGTACGATTTTACCATTATCACTGATGTACTGTTTGAGCAATTCAACATCTTTATAATCGATGTGAGTGATGCCTTCAGCAGTGAAACGGCAGAATTTGCGACTGCGATAGAAACGTGCCATGAGTATTCTCCTTTAATTAGTCTTCACTGTGGTCGTTGTCGTCATTATCGTTTTCACGACTGTCTGGACGACGAGTAGTTGCTTTGCGTGCGCGTTTTTCATCGGCATTCTTGGCTAACTGCGACTCTTCAGTGACAGCGTCGTCACGGCGCATAACTAGACTACGAATGATCGCGTCGTTATAACGGAATAATTCTTCAAGTTCAGCTAAAGTCTCACCGTCAGTTTCAATGTTGAAAAGAACGTAATGAGCTTTATGGATTTTGTTGATTGGGTAAGCCAGTTGACGGCGGCCCCAATCTTCTAAGCGATGGATAACACCACCATTGTCTTGAACTAACTTGATATAGCGTTCGACCATGCCGACTACTTGGTCGCTTTGGTCTGGGTGTACAAGTAACACCAGCTCGTAATGTCGCATTTGGACTCCTTACGGATTAGTAGCTATTAACCCTATGTTAATAGCAAGGAGATTTATAAGGTAAACTCGGTCTTTTAAAAAGAAAGTAAGCTTAGGTTATAAAGCGCCGTATTATAGCAGTAGTCACGTATTAACACAAAGGTTAATACCGCCCACTGCTAATAAATAAAAAAGCAACGGCTAAGCACTGCTTTTTTGACATTTATACGTTCAAAATAGATGGGTTTTAAGCTATTTTATTTTTGGTTGTTTTAGCAACTGAGTGCTATCTGCTTTTACCACCAAGGTTTTGGCCAGCTTATCATGCCAACCCATATTTTGAGGGCTTTTTGATGCTATGTAATAATGAACAAATATAACTATAAACCCTAAGAAACTCGTAAATGAGAAGAGTAGATTATAGATAATAAACAGCAGTAAAGTACGCATACCGATAAGTTTGATAAAAGAAGGTATACGATGGGTAGCTTGATCCACCACGCGAATACCCGTAATCAGCTTACCAAGTGATTGTCCACGCAGAGTAATAAAAACCAGTTGCAGCGCAAATAAACCAAATACCATGACTTGCGACATCATCAGGGTAGAGCTCGGTAAGTTTTCCATGAGGGTCATTGAGTACTGATAAGCGGCATCCATATTCTGAATGTCTTGAAACTTCGAATAATCGATATCCATTTTAGTAAGTGCGAGTACTAAAGGAAAAATTGCTAAAAGGTATAGTAACGCATTAAGCGCTGTTGCTAATACTCGCGACATAATAGGCGCAAGTACAACGTTACCAAGCACTTTATCTTTACTGCCAGCAAGTTTGGCTGCGCTTGGTTTATTCAAAGACAGATTGCTATTTGGCGTATGATGACGATTGGTTGTCATCCCACCTTTTTCATTCTTATTAGCATGACTCTTTGAGCGTTCAGGCTTACCATACAATCTATCGAGAGATACACTTTTGCCATCTCGGCTACTAGTATCAGCATCTTCAGGGAAGACTGTGACATTATTAATAATAGAGTCGTTAGGGGTAGGCACATCTAAGGGGCGGTAAGTATACTGGTTACCCGTTAGGTCGCCAACACGCTGCCATTTATCTAGGCCTTCGTGCCAGATTAAATCGTCTAGTACGACTTCACCAGATGTCAGCATGATATTGAGCTGATCCAACGTATATGGACCCGATTGTACGTTATTTCGAGCAAGGAAAATCTGCATAATTGCCTGCATAGTTAGTCATATCTTAAGTCATTATTCATCATACATTATATTAGGGTCTATTTGAAAAAAATCAAATAGACCCTATCGTTATATGTTAATGGCTCTGTGAATTACTGCGGTGACTGAACGTTACAGCTTATCTTGTTTCTTCGCCTGCTAAGAAGAACCAAGTATCAAGGACAGAATCAGGATTCAATGACACTGAGTTGATACCTTGCTCCATGAGCCAGTAAGCAAGATCTGGGTGATCTGATGGGCCTTGACCACAAATACCAATGTATTTGCCAGCTTTATTACAAGCCTCAATCGCCATAGACAATAGCTTCTTCACCGCAGGATCACGCTCATCAAATAGATGCGAGACGATACCTGAGTCACGGTCTAGACCAAGAGTAAGCTGGGTCAAGTCGTTTGAACCAATTGAGAAACCATCGAAATGCTCTAAGAATTCATCAGCCAGTAGCGCGTTGGTTGGTAGCTCACACATCATAATGACACGTAAACCATTTTCGCCACGTTTTAGACCATTTTTCTCAAGCAGCTCAATCACTTGAGCCGCCTCGTCAACCGTACGTACGAATGGAATCATAATCTCGACATGAGTCAGACCCATCTCATCTCGTACCCGCTTAAGCGCTTTACATTCAAGATCAAAGCAGTCACGGAAGTTGTCAGAGACGTAGCGACTTGCACCACGGAAACCCAGCATTGGGTTTTCTTCTGATGGCTCGTATAACTTACCGCCAAGTAAGTTGGCATATTCGTTTGATTTAAAATCTGACATACGCACGATAACAGGCTGATCCATAAAGGCAACGGCTAGGGTTGAGATACCTTCGACCAATTTATCAACATAGAAGTCAACAGGTGAGGCATAACCTGCAATACGCTCAGTAATGGCTTGTGATATCTCGCGCGGCAAGCTGTTCATGTTGAGTAGTGCTTTTGGATGCACGCCAATCATACGGTTAATGATGAATTCAAGGCGTGCAAGGCCGATACCTTCATTTGGCATTTGGGTAAAGGAGAAAGCGCGATCTGGGTTACCAACGTTCATCATGATTTTAAAAGCAAGCTCAGGCATAGACTCGATAGAGTTGGTCTGAATGTCAAAATCAAGCTGACCTTCATAGATAAAGCCTGTATCACCTTCGGCACAAGAAACGGTGACATCTTGCCCATCAACCAATATTTCGGTGGCATTGCCACAACCAACAATCGCAGGAACACCAAGCTCACGCGCGATAATAGCCGCGTGGCACGTACGACCACCACGGTTGGTGATGATAGCTGAAGCACGCTTCATGACCGGTTCCCAATCTGGATCTGTCATGTCTGAAACTAAGACATCACCGTCTTGTACTTTGTCCATCTCGTT
>JARIAA010000068.1 GCA_029264635.1 Psychrobacter sp.
AGAAAAGTTTAATACCATTCCTTCGCCGCTAGTGACCGAGTTAATAATATTGCTCATGATGCCTTTTTTCTTACTGGTGGACACCGAGAGCTTATAATCAAGGTTTGAGTCCCAGCAGACTACGTGACAATTATCGATGATGACGTCTTTGTCAGGGGTCACATCGATCTCAAACAGTGAACCAAAACCTGAAACGACCACTTGCCCCTGACCTTGGGTTTGCATGACCATAAAGCCGCCCGTATCACCGAAGACTGCGCCGCCAAGGTTGCGCTGAATATTGGCTCTGATATCGACGCCAGTTTGGGCCGCAACGAACGCGCCATCGCTCAAGGTATATTGCCGAGCACCGCAATCGATGATTTGCATATCACCATCCAAAGTTGGCGCAAGCAAACAATCAACCTCACCATTGACCGCCTCAATTTGTTGTTGAAACAGAGACTCATCATTGGCAAAGCGGCGCATGAGTGATTGCATCAGCCCGCCTTGCAACTTACCTTTGAGCTCAAGGTTTGACTCCATCATCACCATCGCATTGGCTTCACAATAAATTGAGTCGCCTTTTTTTAAGTTACAATGCAAAAAAGGTTCAATAGTCCCGATTAAGCTAAATGTCGCGGCCATGGGGTGCAAATCCTTATTCTAATGTCTTGAAATTATGCGCTTAACAAACATTGCTAGGTATATATATTTAGATATTCTGTATAAAAGTTACTGTTTTTAATTTAAGTCTGCCACTGATATAGAAAGCCATCAAATGCTTAAACAGACACACCTGATGGCTTATTTTATTGCAATCAAATAATCGGTTGCGATCATTGTCATACGGTTACTATGTCAAACGATTACGTTATTTTTGACGTTAAACGTTTACGCCGTAAGAGGCCGCTAATGGTCCAAGTCCACCACTAAAGCCTTGACCAACAGCGCGGAATTTCCAGTCACCGCTATGACGGTATAATTCACCAAAAATCATTGCCGTTTCAGTACTGCCATCTTCTGATAAGTCATAACGGGCGATTTCAGATTCGCCATTGTCATTGATAATGCGAATATAAGCGTCACCAACTTGACCAAAGTTTTGGTTGCGGCCTTGGCCTTCATAGATAATAGCGCAGATTGCTACTTTGTTGACATCCGCTGGGATGCTAGTAAGGTTGATTTTGATTTTTTCATCATCGCCATCACCTTCGCCCGTACGGTTGTCGCCTGTGTGCTCGACCGCGCCATTGTCTGATTTTAAGTTGTTAAAGAAGATAAAGTCTTGATCGTTACGAACTTTGCCCGCTTCATTGACCAAAAAGCCAATCGCATCTAGGTCAAACTCTTGACCGTCAGTGGCACGTGGATCCCAGCCAAGACCAACCGTAATGTTGGTTAAACCTGGCGCTTCTTTTGATAGGTTGACGTTGCCGCCTTTTGTTAAGCTAATAGCCATAACGTTATCCTTTAGAGAGATGAGTGGAAAATAAATAGTTTTTGAATGTAATACTTGAGGTCAGATCACAAGCTCAAACGTAATCAACTTATGAACATCGATGACCCAATGTATTTTACTATACTAAGCAGACGGCGCTGACGCAAGGCGAATTTTGTGTGTCTATATGACACTGATATTTTTATTCAAAAGTCAGCGGGTTAAGTGATGTGCCAGAAGCATTTTGGCTATTTGTCTCATTTTGCTTTATAATTGTGCGCGCTCAGGTTCCCTCAACCCTGATTTAAAAAAAGGACTCTTTTATGAGCATCAATACTACCTTAACTACCCAATTCCCATCTATTCGCTATAGCCGTGCTTTATTCTGGCTTGCAAGCCTGCACATCTTTATCATTGCTATCAGTAATTACTTGGTGCAAATCCCTGTCGGACTATTTGGTTTCATTACCACGTGGGGCGCCATTACTTTTCCGTTTATTTTCCTGATTACTGATTTGACTGTGCGCATATTTGGTCAAAAGCTTGCAAGACGAATTATCTTTTTTGCCATGCTTCCTGCCTTAGTGATTTCTTACTACTTTTCGGTCGTATTTGCTGATGGACAATTTGTCGGTCATGAGCATTTGTTAGATTTCAATCTATTTGTCTTTCGCATTGTTCTTGCAAGCTTTACTGCATATGTGGTTGGGCAGCTTTTAGATATCCAAGTGTTTAACAAATTGCGTCAGCTTAAGACATGGTGGATTGCGCCTCTGGTTTCGACGCGTATTGGTAATCTAGTCGATAGCTTTTGCTTTTTTGACATCGCTTTTTATCGAAGCCCTGATCCTTTTATGGCGACGCATTGGATCGAGATCGGTATGATGGATTATTTATTTAAGTTGGTGATGGGCGTATGTATCTTTTTGCCTATGTACGGCGTGGTATTGGCAAAATTGCAGAAGATGCTGGCAGGGAAGTAGAGCGTAGAGATAACAAGTTGGAGAATAGTCAATGGCTAATAGGACTTTTTATCACTCATAAAAACAGGTTATATCAAACTATGATATAACCTGTAGTAATCTAGAATTCTAGATTTAAGCCAATTATCTATTTAAGCGAGCTGACAATATAGCTAAATGACTTGTTTCGCTTCTGCCTTACGATGCTTAAGGGACGCCAGTAGCGCCCAACCGATAAAGGCAATACCGATAAGACCCGTGATAATCTCTGGCACATGAAATTTGACTGATAACAACATAATGACAGCAAGTGCACCGATGGCATAATGCGCGCCATGCTCTAGATAAATAAACTCATCAAGCGTACCTTTGTCGACCAAAAATATCGTCATAGAACGTACGAACATGGCACCGATGGCAAGACCAAGCATGATCACGATGACGTCATTAGTAATCGCAAATGCGCCAATCACCCCATCGAAGCTGAATGAGGCATCAAGGACTTCTAGGTATAAGAAGCCGATAATACCACCTTTCATAATCGCGCTGGTTGCGGCTGCGCCAGAGCCACCCTCTTCGTTCTCTAAGTCTTCTTCAAGATCACCCTCAAGCATACCAGACACCACTTGGACGCCAAGATAAACCAAGATACCCCAAATACCAGCAATCAATACTGCACCTGATTGTGCATCATTGGCCCACGATACGGCAATCATCAAGACGATAAGCGCCACAAACACGCTCATGGCATCGACTTTGCCAAGTTTTGCCAAACGGCTTTCAAGCCAGTTAAACCAATGAACTTCTTTATCATCAAAGATAAAGTTCAAGAACACAAGAAGTAAGAAAATACCGCCAAATGCTGAGATTTCAGCATGATGCGCCAATAATCTGGCTGAATATTCTTTAGGATCGTTTAACGCTAAATCGACCACTTGCATAATACCCAAGTCAGCAGTCACCGCAACGATAACGATAGGGAATACCAGACGCATACCGAAGACGGCGATTAAAATACCGACGGTTAAGAAAATCATTTTCCAAAATTCGTCCCAGCCTTTAAGGACTGAAGCGTTGACCACCGCATTATCAAACGATAATGAAATCTCCATGACGGCCAAAATAGCGGTAATAGATAAGGTGGTTATCATACCGCCTATACCGCCGTGTGAATATCCCCACCATGCCGCGACCGCTAGGGCAATGATCGTGAAGATAAAGTCTAAATAAAAATGTCTCATGACACATCCTGTCTGGTTGCGTAAAGCTAAGCTTGGCCTATTATAGGCGCAAACCACAAAAAAGTGATTATTGCTAACCACTTTTTGCATACAAATATAAGGAGAATATAAAGGGTTATGAAGCGTTTTTCTACAAAATAATTGCAACCAAACGCACTGAATGTGATTATTATGATGGCAAACCGTTAACAATAAAATGCTGACGCGGCATTTTATTTGACTTGAGCAGGCACAAAATCTAAAAACTTACTAGACAAAATAATATGGCGTTAAACCTCAAATGTTTAACGCCATATCAAGTTATTTTGTTTAAAAAGATACTATATTAAATATCAACACCATACTGATGACACATAGCTTGCAAACCGCCAGAATAACCTTGACCAACGGCGCGGAACTTCCATTCACCATTATGACGATAAACTTCGCCAAATACCATGGCCGTCTCAACAGAATAATCTTCTGCTAAATCAAAGCGGACCACTTCAGTACCCGTCTCTTCATTAACGACTCGGATGAACGCGTTTGCGACTTGACCAAAATTTTGGCTGCGAGCGGCCGCATCATGAATGGTCACGGTCACGACGATTTTATCGACATCAGCAGGTACTTGGGTTAGATTGACTTTGACGACCTCATCGTCACCATCGCCTTCGCCAGTACGGTTATCGCCAGTATGTTCAACCGCGCCATTATCTGATTTAAGCTGATTGTAAAAGATGAAGTCATGATCGCCGCGTACTTTACCCGCCGTGCTGAGCAAAAATACACTGGCATCCAAATCAAATTCAGCGCCAGACGTTGCGCGCTCATCCCAGCCAAGACCAATAAGGAGTTTGGTTAAGTTTGGGTCAGTTTTGGTTAGTGATAAGTTACCGCCTTTGTTAAGTGATAAAGCCATGGGGTTATCCTTGTTATTAGAGTAAAGTCAACGTTTGACTATTAGAATTATAAAAATAAGGGCGATAGTAGCGGCAAACTGTGTGCCAGACCATCGCTCAGTAATGTTCTATCATAACAACAAAAAATGACCCAATCAAAGCGGATTAGGTCTTTGTTACGTTTCATACCTATTAACTCTTTGTTTGTCTAATCGTTAACGGTGACGAATCTCAAAACTCTGATGAATCGGTTTTTTAACATTAAAATCAAAACCAATGGTTTTTGGTGTGATATCGATAATATCGTAGCGCTCGGTTAACTGCTCATCAAGCTCAAAGCGAGTAAAGTTATTTGAAAAATATAACACGCCATCAGAGGTTAAGCGGTTCATCGCACGATTAATCAGGGCAGCATGATCACGCTGCACATCAAACGTACCTTGAAACTTTTTGGAGTTCGAAAAGGTTGGTGGATCAATAAAGATAATATCAAATTGCTCGGTATTATCTTTGATCCACTCAAAAATGTCAGCGGCGACAAATTGATAGTGACTGCGACTGACGTCTAGACCGTTTAGCACAAAGTTCTGTTTGCCCCAATCAAGATAGTTTTGTGACAAATCAACGCTGGTCACTTTTTTTGCACCAGCGAGTGCGGCATGGACACTTGCCGTACAAGTATAAGCAAATAAGTTTAATACCGACTTGCCACGACTATTATCTTTAATACGCCTACGCATATTACGGTGATCAATAAATAGTCCTGTGTCGAGGTAGTCGGTAAAGTTGACATAAAAATACGCCCCATCTTCACGGGCGACATAAAATTTGCCACGTTTTTCGGTATTGCCTTGCTTGGTATATTGATCATTACCAGATTGACGGGCACGCGTTTTGATAAATATCTGCTCGCGGTTAATACCGAACACCTCACGAATACCCATTAGTGCCAAATTAAAACGCTTTTTTGCTGTTTCAGGTGGAATGGTTTTTGGTGGCGCATACTCTTGTACATGTACATAATCGCCGTACAAATCGATGGCTACTTTAAAATCAGGCAAGTCAGCGTCGTATACGCTAATATTACTGACATTGTCTTTGTTAGCTAGTCTTTTTAGTTTAGTCAGGTTTTTTTGTAAGCGATTAATAAAGTCTTGGCCATCTGCCACTTCAATCTCACGCTTCTCAAAACGGCTGACTAAGTTGCCCAGTTGTCCAGCAATTAAGCGACCATAACGAAAATAAACGGTGATAGCACCATTATGACAACGTAATGTCTTAGGGTCTTTTATCGGTAAAATATCAACTTGCTCGACATTGGCGGCAACAATTCCTAACATGGGATCAATGCCGCTACCAGCAAAACTGTCTTGAATAATCAGTCCCAATGCCTGATAAAGGGGCTTAATCATCTCTTCATCACCCAAACGCTCGCCATATGGCGGATTGGTAATAATAAGTGGATTACTCAATCTGCCATCGTCAACCATCGGACGTAAGGCACTATTAAGCTGATTGAGAGCGCGTGTTTCAATGTCCAATAGTGGCAATAAATCTTGTAAACCTGCCGCAATTACATTCTTTTCTGTGGCTAAAATGGCACCGCTATCAGCATCAAATCCAAGAATTAGCGGTAGGGTATCTGGCTGCTCGCAGGCAATCGCTAAGCCTTCACGAAAACGCGTTTGCGCATCCTCAATCATTTGTTGCCATAACGCCTCATTATGATGCTGCCATGAATAAAAGCCGAACTGATGAGCGGCTTTATCGATACCAACAGCATAGTCGCAATGCATGAGCAGCGCTTCAATAATAAAAGTTCCTGAGCCGCACATAGGGTCGATAAGAGCGTTATAGTAAGGCGCATTGCCCGCCTCATTTTTCTTATGCCAGCCTGCGCTGTAAAGTAAAGCTGCCGCCAAGTTTTCTTTTAATGGTGCCTCTGTCATTGCCACGCGGTACCCACGGCGGTGCAAACTGGTCCCTGATAAATCTAAATACAGCTCAGCTTGCTTGTCATTGACCGTTGC
>JARIAA010000069.1 GCA_029264635.1 Psychrobacter sp.
CATCTATTTTAAGGATTATTTATGAGTAACGATAAAAAAAGTCCCGTTATCAAGAGCACTGTAGTCAGAGGTAGTAGTACCATGACTAATAATAAAAGTACCCAATCGCAAGCTACGGGTAAACAGAGCCAATCTAAAGACAATAGCGCTAACTACGATTCAATCGCAGATCTTAGACAAGCGACCGATATTGTCGATGCTGATGGCAATCGAGTAAATGAGAATACTAATCAAAGCACCGATAGCCAAGCGCAGAAAAAAGCCAAAATTAGAGAGGATTTGATAACAGAGTCTAATCTTGAGGTTGATGAGTTCAGTACGTTTGCTCCCAGCAATGAGTCCAGTACCGCTAAAAAGCGCGCTCAAAGCGATGCTAAAAACGCCAATCAAAGCGATAAAGATACTGGTGAAAAAGCCAGTAGTAAAGATACCAGTATCAATGATAAAAATGCTGTCGCCAAAAAACAAAACACCGCGCCTCAAAAAACCAGCAAGCCTAAATCAAGCTCAAATCAGCATCGCGTTGCGATATTAGGGGGTAATCGTATTCCTTTTGCTCGCTCAAATGGTCCTTATGCTGATGCTAGCAATATCGACATGTTAACCGCTGCACTTAATGGTTTGATTGAACGTTTTGACTTGCAAGACGAGCGTATCGGTGAAGTGGTTGCTGGCGCCGTGTTAAAGCTTAGCCGCGATCTAAACTTGACTCGTGAATCTGCGTTAAACACTGCTTTAGATCCCCACACACCGACTTATGATATTGCACAAGCTTGCGGTACTGGCTTACAGGCGACCTTCGCCTCTGCGAATAAGATTGCTTTAGGCATCATCGACTCAGCGATTACAGGCGGTGTTGATACGACATCAGATGCACCCCTTGCTATTGGCGATGGCCTACGTAAAGTGATTTTAAAATTAGGCGCTGCAAAGAATAATAAACAGCGCTTACAAGCATTAATGGGTTTGAATCCAAAAGACTTAATCGAATCACCACAAAATGGTGAACCGCGTACGGGTCTATCGATGGGTGATCATCAAGCCATCACTGCGCTTGAATGGAACATCAGCCGTGAAGCGCAAGATGAATTGGCGTTTAATAGCCATAAAAACTTGGCACGTGCTTATGATGAAGGTTTCTTTGATGACCTCATTACTCCTTACAAAGGTTTGACGCGTGATAACAACCTACGCCCAGACTCCACTCTTGAAAAAATGGGTCAGCTTAAACCAGTATTTGGTAAAAAGAACGCCAACCCAACCATGACCGCAGCTAACTCTACGCCACTAACTGATGGTGCCTCTTGTGTATTACTTGCCAACGATGAGTGGGCAGAAGCACGTGGACTAAAACCATTGGCCTATATTGTTCATCAAGAGACGGCAGCCGTTGATTTCATTGGTAAATCTGGCAACAAAGAGGGGCTATTAATGGCACCTGCTTACGCTGTACCACGTATGCTTGAGCGTGCAGGACTCACTCTACAGGATTTTGACTTTTATGAGATTCATGAAGCCTTTGCCTCACAAGTGCTTTCAACCCTCGCAGCTTGGGAAGACGAAACCTTTTGCCAAGAGCGCTTAGGACTTGAGGCACCATTAGGCTCTATTGACCGTAGCAAACTGAACGTTAATGGCTCATCACTTGCCGCTGGACATCCTTTTGCCGCCACTGGTGGACGTATTTTAGCGACAGCCGCTAAACTGCTGGATCAAAAAGGTTCAGGTCGTGCGCTTATCTCCATCTGCGCCGCTGGTGGTCAAGGTGTGACTTGTATTTTGGAAAAGTAAATTAATAAAGATATATAGTCGATACTCAATTGGACAGACTATAGACATAAAGCACCCTTTAATCACTGGATTATAGGGTGCTTTTTATTTATAGCGCGTATTAAACTAAGGGGTTATACATTTTATCAGCCTTACGGTAACATTTTTGGAGTGTATTGACGGTATTATCTAATAGTTATTAACGATTTTTTGCACTAAAAATTAGATATATAGTCCGTTTAAAATAAAATCAATACATTAAGAGCTACGGGCGACCGGTATCAACTGTTTGGCCTGCTGCTATCACAGAGGCGATGAAAAATTCGTCCGCACTGTATCGACTTTAAAATAGACTGATTATAATAAGGTTTAGCGCATTCAACCTGATAATGAAACCGTATATTACTATGATAAAGTAGACGCTAAGAAGCACTAAAAATGAACATAAACGACCAAACGTAAATAAATAGGAGTTTGGTATGGCAAAGATACCCTAAGCAATTGATCCAGAGTCTTTAACCGCGCAAGAAAATCACGAATTGAGTAAGCCTGAACAAGGTAACTTTATTGAACGCATGGATAAAGAGGTTTTCAACGACGAGCTGCGGCGCAAGATGCATCAAGATTTGATTGATGCGTATGATGAAGAGCTTGAGAACGAAATAGACGATTATGTACGTGACTTTCGTTTTGATGGGCTTGAGATGACAGAGCAAGAAAAGCTTGATCGTCGTCTTTATTTTCAAGAACTGGTGCGCTTGCAGCGTGAGTTAATTAAACTTCAAGACTGGGTCGTTGATCGCGGTGAGCGCATTGTCGTGATATTTGAAGGACGTGACTCAGCAGGTAAAGGCGGCGCGATTAAGCGCATCACGCAACGCCTCAATCCACGCGTTTGTAGAGTGGCTGCTCTGCCTGCGCCCACTGAGCGCGAACAATCACAATGGTATTTTCAACGCTATGTGGCGCACCTGCCAGCAGCTGGTGAAATTGTATTATTCGATCGCAGTTGGTATAACCGCGTTGGTGTTGAGCGCGTCATGGGGTTTTGCACGGACGAACAATACGAAGAGTTCTTCCAATCTGTTCCAGAGTTTGAACGTATGTTAGTGCGCTCTGGTATTCGCTTAGTAAAATATTGGTTTTCTATTACCGATGACGAACAGCACTCGCGCTTTATGAGCCGAATTCATGACCCGCTTAAACAGTGGAAGCTGTCGCCAATGGACCTACAATCGAGGCGTCGTTGGGAGGATTATACCAAAGCCAAAGAGACTATGTTTGAGCGCACTCATATTCCAGAAGCACCCTGGTGGGTCGTTGAGGGCAATAATAAGAAACGCGCACGCCTAAATTGTATTGCCCATCTGCTCGAACAAATACCTTACAAAGAAGTACCGCGTGAGGAGGTGCAATTACCTGAGCGTAAGCGCGATGATGAATATTATCGCGAGCCTATTCCAGACGATATGTATGTACCGCCACGTTATTAGACTAGTACATGGATAGAGTTATCAAACCATAAACACTCTTACATCGTGTAAGTTGCCTGCTGATTATCAATTTTACCTGCCAGTAAGCGTTCAACCTCGTTTTTTATTCTTTGACCTGCCACATCGCTACCAATTTGTACAGCGAAACCTGCGGGACGGTTGGCTTGGGCTTTATGGTTGATCCAAACTACTTTACCATTCATTGGTAAGCGTTCACTAGAATTGGGTAAAGTAAAAGCAATGAATACCTCATCACCGAGCTCCTGTACACGGCTGGTCGGTACAAATAATGCGCCATTGTCCACAAAAGACAAATAGCTGGCATATAACTTTTCAATATCTTCAATATGACAGGTAATAATACCGCCACGTCCTGGCATTGCCATGATCAAATCCTTCATTCAAATAACTAAATATCGGTTAGTGGTCTTTATCGCTTTAATAAAACTTATAGATACGCCAAATCTTGCATCAGCTTATCATAGGCAAATTTTTCTTGCACATTTTGTTGCAGTGCTGTTTTCGTCTCCTGCAATTGGCTTGCCAGCGCCTCTAAAGCGCTATCCGTCGGCTGATATTGCTCTAATGCGGCTGATAACGCAATATCTTTTTGGCTACTATCAAGACCCAGACAAACACGCCTGATATCGATCAGCATAAGCTCAGTAAGCTTGAGAAAATCTGGCAGACTAAGCTCAGCTTGCCAATAATCACTGGCCGCTGTACTGCTACGCTTACCACTGCGCAGTGCCTGCCATGTAGTCAACCATAGTGCACGCTTGCTATACCATGCAGCCTTTGCCAACTCTATTGCTGCAAGTGGCGCGCCATTTGCTAATTGTAGCAACTGCGCAATTTGTATCGGACTCACCACTTCACGATTAATGGTGCTACCAAGCTCATGTGCCACATAATCATTTGCCATAGAAGACACAATAGTCTGCAATGGTAACTGCTGCACGCGACTTTTGATCGTTGGCAACAGCTTTGCTGGCCTATCACTAATCAAGAATAAATGGACTTGTGCTTGCGGCTCCTCTAACGTTTTGAGAAGTGCATTGGCCGCTGCAGTGGTCATTTTTTCGGCATGATCTAACACGCAAATGCGCATTCCCTGTCCACCTTGATAGATGAAGGGCTGCAGTGCGCGGATATCATCTACTTTTATGGTCAGCGTAGCATTGCTTATCGCTTTTGCAGACTTAGTATTTGTCTTTTTGGCACCGCTATTTAAGGCTTCATGACTCTCTTGGCTCTCAGTACTAATTGGCGTGCTAGTGATTGGCAATACTTGTAAGCTTGGATGCGTTCCAGATCTGAGCCATTGGCAACTCTGACAACGACCACATGCGCCAAGTGGATGCTGATCGTGCTCACGGCATAACAGCCAAGCTACCAATCGCCAAACGAAAGCACGCTTACCCATCCCCTGCATACCAGCTGCTAGTAGCGCATGGGGCAAATTGTGAGGCGGCGATAGCACACGACTTGTAAGCTGCGTCCATAACGCTTGCTGCCATGGTAATAGCGGCGCAAAGTAAATATTGTCTGTCATATGATCCACACTTACTGCCTACTATTTTATTTAGAATTTAATGAATATCTATCTTGTAGGTAAATTTTATATAATAACCTCTGATTGATTGCTTAGGCTATTTATTAGGTATTAGTCTTGAATTTACTTAAGCTCATCGCATTTAAACGATCCAAATCTTCTTGCGTATCTACACCAGCAGGTAGCTGAACGATAGCAGCCGCGATAGCAATATTGCCACCGTTTTCTAAAACACGCAGTTGCTCTAAGCTCTCAAGTGTTTCGAGCGGTGTTTGTGCCCAGTGTACAAACTGCTGCAATAAGCTTACCCGATAAGCGTACAATCCTACATGTCGGTACGCATCTTTTGGAGCAAGTAGCTTGGTTGTGTCTAGATTACCCGCTTCTACTGCTAGCGCCACATCGCGATCGCAGGGAATGGGTGCACGACTAAAATATAGCGCTCGCTGTCTGTCACTCACTATTGCGCTCACAACCTTGACGACGGATGGTCTTGTAAAGGTATGATAGTCTTCAATAGGTTCGTATAAAGTTGCCATAACGCTATCACTATCTTGTACTAACAAATTCTTGACCTGCTCTAATAATAACGGTGGTACCAGCGGCTCATCGCCTTGCATATTAATAATAATATCCTGCTCAGCCCAGCCTTTAATTGCTGCCACTTCAGCTAAGCGATCCGTCCCTGATGCGTGCTCAGCGCTGGTCATAACTACTTCATACCCTGCATCCAGACAAACCTTTGAAATGCGTTCGTCATCAGTAGCGATACACATATCATCAGCAAAGTGCGCTGCCTGAGCCTTTTCAGCGACCCAAAGTATCATCGGTTTACCATGAATATCTAACAGAGGCTTACCTGGCAGACGAGTGCTTTTAAAGCGCGCAGGAATAACGATATGAGTTTTGACAGATGAAGAGGGAGTTGACATAGATAATTCCTATAACAGGCAATATATAAGCTTAAAAAATCGCTAGAAAATAAAATTGATATTAATTATCTGCAAAATTTACATAGGTATCTCAATACCCAACGCGGTTAATTGCTGCTGTAATTTTTGATAGCAGGTATCAGATAGCTCTGCGGTTACGGGTAGCACCCATAGCCTATTTGCTAGCGCAATAACATCGTTATTAATTAATTCATCGGGTTTTAGAGAATTTATTTTTGCCAATAACAACGTACGGATTTTTACGGCATCTTTAGTCGTTACGATGATAGGATGCTCAGCGTATTGCAATAACTCGGTCAAACTAAAGTCATGGTGATCGGGATAAGGATGTTCTATCACCTCAAAACCGAGCGTGCTAAGGGTCGAAAAAAAACGCTGTGGATAGCCAATACCGCTGATTGCATGCACATGACCCTGTATGGGTGGAGTAGCCGCTGAAGTAAGTATTTTTGTCGCACTCAAACTACGTAGGTCATCATTAGATAATAAAGGATACAAGCTATCTGGCCGTAACTGCATGGTCAAACGCTGAGCTAAATTTTTATTATTAGGCGCGTATGCAGCATTTGGCTTTTCGTGATGAATGACAGTTGCACCTTTTAACCGTGACATCGGCTCTCGTAAAAAACCTGTCGGTAATAACTGCTGATTGCCAAAACCGCGCGCGACATCGACCACAATCCACTCGATATCACGCTGCAGGGCATAGTGCTGCAAACCGTCGTCAGCAATAATAAGTTGCAGATCAGGATGCGCGCTTAGTAGAGTCGTAATCGCCTGTTCGCGGTTCGGACAGACTGCCATCGGCGCCGCCGTCACATTGACAATTAAACAAGGCTCATCACCTACTGTACTTGGCAAGCTCTCTTTGGTGACCAATGCTGGCATCTGGCTGCTATCACCGCCATAACCGCGGCTAATCACCCCAACCTTTATACCTTGTTGCTGTAAATAATTCACCAATGTCATGATTAAAGGTGTTTTACCGCTACCGCCGACCGTAATATTACCTATCACCATAATAGGTACAGGTGCACGAAAGCTCGAAAACATCCCCATTTTGTAAGCCTGACGACGTAATAGCGTTAGCAAACCATATAACCAGCTGACGGGCAACAATAGCCATAACCAAGCGGCTTTGCGTTGCCAAGCACGAGTAATCGCGGTCTCAATACTCATTATTTAGCATCCAATCCGTTTTATCCATGCTTCATTGATCAAATCGTTTTTTGCCTAAATAATTCGCTGCTTCATACTATAAAGGACTTAGTGATAGCAGCGGCCTTGGCATAAACAATCAAGGCTTGAGGCACGGTTATCATTCAAAGTCTCGCGCATACATTTGAGCATAATGACCTTGCTTTTGCATAAGCTCGCTATGGGTACCAATCTCAACCATTTTTCCGTTATCCAGCACCGCAATGCGATCAGCTGACTCAATCGTTGTCAGGCGATGGGCAATAACTATAGTGGTACGATCTTTCATGACATTATCAAGCGCTTTTTGGATGTAGTATTCCGACTCGTTATCAAGGGCGCTGGTCGCTTCATCTAATATTAAAATTGGGGCGTCTTTTAATAGGGCGCGCGCGATCGATAAGCGCTGACGTTGACCACCCGATAGCTGCAAACCTTCTGCGCCAATCTGGCTTTGGTAACCTTGTGGCAGTTTCATAATGAAGTCGTGAGCAAAGGCACCTTTTGCAGCAAGCTCAACCTCAGCTTGTGACTTAGTCGCTAAACTACCATAAGCAATATTGTTAAAAACTGTGGTATTAAATAGTACTACTTGCTGATTAACCATCGCAATCTGCTCGCGCAAACTCTCTAACGTAATATCCTCAATAGGCATGCCATCCATCGTAATCTGCCCTGAAGTTGAGTTTAACGTACGCGTTAATAAATTGACCAGTGACGACTTACCAGCGCCGCTACGTCCAACTACCGCTACGGTCTCGCCAGCGCGTACACTTAAGCTAAAGTCACGCAGAGCAACCGTTGAATCAGGATAAACCAAACTTACTTTATCTAAGTCAATCTCCCCTGATAAAGAGGGGCTTAATACCCCAGTATCCTTTTCTTCAGGCTCATCGAGCAAGGCAAATATAGACTCGCCCGCCGCGATACCTTTTTGCAGCTTTTGATTGACATCGGTAAGTGAGCGTACAGGTTTACTCAGTAGCCCTGCTGCAGCGATATAAGAGATAAACTCACCCGCCGAGATATTATTAATCACCGATGGACGCAGCGCAAGCCATACTACCACTGACATCGCTATTGCCATTAATAGCTGTACGGCAGGCGTATTAATACTGTTGGTGACAACGACTTTCATACCTTGGCGTAAGTTCTTTTTTGAAGTGGTATTAAAGCGCTTGGCCTCGTACGCCTGTCCGCCATAGTTTTTGACGACTTGATAACCATTGATGACTTCATTAGTGATATGACTGACACTACCCATTGTTTCTTGGATGCCCTTGGACAGTTTGAGATAACGCTTAGAGGCAAAGCGAATCAGCCACAAAATTGGTGGCAGCACCAAAAACAAAATTAAGGTCAGGCGCCAATTGCTATAAAGCAAAAACCCAATCAAAGCGACGACGGTCAAACCATCAC
>JARIAA010000116.1 GCA_029264635.1 Psychrobacter sp.
AGGGTTGTCTGCACCGAAGATTGAAGGTAAGTTTTCACTACGCGCTTCAGTGACCGGCGAGATTGTCATGGACAAAGTATTTGTTCCAGAAGCCAATGCCTTCCCAGATATTCGCGGGCTTAAAGGACCATTTGGTTGCTTAAATAAAGCGCGTTATGGTATCGCATGGGGCTCAATGGGCGCGGCTGAATTCTGTTGGAAAGCGTCACGTCAGTATACGCTCGATCGCAAACAGTTTGGTCGTCCACTAGCAGCAACGCAGTTGGTACAGCTAAAGCTTGCCAATATGCAAACTGAGATTGCTCTAGGTTTGCAAGCCGCGTTACGTGTTGGTCGCTTGATGGATGAGCATAATGCAGCGCCTGAGATGATATCGCTAATCAAGCGTAACAACTGCGGTAAGGCGCTTGATATCGCCCGCGTCGCCCGTGATATACATGGCGGTAACGGTATCTCTGATGAGTATCACATCATCCGTCACGTCATGAACCTAGAAGCAGTAAACACTTATGAAGGGACACATGACATTCATGCACTTATCCTAGGCCGTGCACAGACAGGTATTCAAGCGTTCTATTAACCTTAAACGCTAAAAGGTCATCCATGTATTTTGATCAATGGATGACTAGGTATTAGTTTTGAATAAAAAACGTACGTTACTGTTTAGCCTTTCATATAGCGCTTAACATTAGCGTGCGTTTTTTTATAAGTCAAAATATGGGTAAATGTGCAAATGTTAGACGCGCAAATCTAAAATAATAAATAATTTTGAGCTTTTAAAAGGTAAGGGAATATCATGAGTACAGCATCACAACCTTCTCATTCACAAGTCGATAGCGATAATGCACCGCGAGCAGCATTACAGGGTATCAAGGTATTGGACTTATCTAGAGTGTTGGCAGGTCCCTCTTGTACACAGGTGCTCGCCGATCTTGGTGCAGAAGTTATCAAGGTTGAACGCCCGGGTATCGGCGATGAAACCCGTCACTGGGCACCGCCCAAGTTCAGCGATGACACCTCTGCCTATTACGCCACCATTAACCGCAATAAAAAATCACTCACCGTTGATATTACAACGCCTGCTGGGCAGACCATTATCAAGCAGCTCATCGCTGATAGCGATATCGTGGTAGAAAACTTTAAGGTCGGCGGTCTCAAAAAATATGGCTTGGATTACGATAGCCTAAAACAAGACAATCCAAGGCTGATTTATGCTTCTTTAACCGGATTTGGTCAGACAGGGCCAGATGCCAAGCGCCCAGGTTATGATTATATTATTCAAGGCTTATCAGGGCTAATGAGTATCACAGGTCCTAGCGATGGCGAACCACACAAGGTTGGCGTCGCGGTTGTCGATTTGTTTGCAGGCCTACAGCTCACGATTGGGATTCAAGCAGCACTGTTGGCGCGTCAACATACGGGACTTGGGCAACACGTTGATGTGGCGCTATTAGACAGTGCGCTCGCTATGCTGGCAAACGTCGGTATGAATCATCTGGCTTCGGGCAAAGTACCGCCAAGACTGGGCAATCAGCATCCAAATATCGTCCCTTATCAGGTATTTGCAGGTCAGAATGAAGAGCATTTTATTTTAGCGTGCGGTAACGACATTCAGTTTGCCAAGCTTTGTGACGTGCTAGGCGTTGATTGGCATACCGACAGCCGTTTTGCGACCAATCCTGCGCGCGTGGTAGAGCGTAAGCTTTTATGCGATGAGCTGGCGCACAAGTTTGCTGAGCATCCCCGTGCATATTGGTTGGAAGCCTTAGAGCAGGCGGGTATTCCGTGCGGGGCGATTCATAATATTGCCGAAGCTTTGGCCATGCCGCAAGCGCAGGCGCGTGAAATGATCGTTGATTTTGCAGCGCAGGGCAGCGCTGTCAGAGCGCTTGGTAACCCCATCAAGCTTTCAGCGTCGCCTGTCACTTATCGTACGCCGCCACCCAAGTTAAGCGAGCATACGGATAGTACGCTTGCTGATCTTGGCTATGATAGTGCGGTGGTAGCGAAGCTTAAAGCCGATGGTATTGTATAAATAATTGCTGAGATTGACGGTTCAATTCTTTAGATAATACTAGGTTAACTATTTGAATTTAAATGCTTTGACGATAATTTTGGCTTTCATTTGCAAACGCTTCTAAACCGTGCTAGCTTTGATATTACCAATCACAGTTATTAGGAGAACAGGATGAGTCAGCGTCAGAACTTCATAAATAATCAGTATGTTCAGTCTCACAGCTCAGTGATCTTTGATCTCATTGATCCGACAACTGGGGAAACGATTGGTCAGTCTCCGATCTCCAACGAACAGGATGTCGAAGAAGCATACGCGGCAGCAGAAGCGGCTACGGCAACATGGGGACGCACTACGCCTTCAGCTCGGCAAGCAGCAATGCTGAAAATCGCGGACGCCTTGGCAGCACGTAGTGAAGAGCTTGTGGATGCTCAGGTGCGCAATACCGGCCAGCCGAAGTATCTGGTTTCTTCGGAGGAGATAGACGTCGGGGTCGATCAACTACGATTTTTCGCTGGCGCAGCACGTATGTTAGATGGGGTTCCATCTGGTGAGTACTTGGAGGGCTTCAACTCAGCGCTTCGCCGCGAACCCATCGGCGTCGTTGGGCAGATTACCCCATGGAACTACCCACTTATGATGGCGATATGGAAGATTGGGCCTGCGCTTGCCGCTGGCAACACGATTGTTCTAAAGCC
>JARIAA010000180.1 GCA_029264635.1 Psychrobacter sp.
CTTATAAGTAGCAATTGACGTATTGTGTTTATTCATCCCCTTCAAAGCAGACAAGCTCTCATCAAGCGGCTGGACGTCGAACAATACTAAGTTTGACCCTTGAGCAATAAGCTGCTTAGCGGTCTCAAAACCGATGCCTGAGGCAGCGCCAGTGACATAAACCGTCTTACCAGTAAAATAACCCATCAAGCACTTTCCTTCTGCACTGCGCTATTTTTTGTAGCGCTTGTTTGTACTGAACGGTTTTGCGCTGAGTAGCCCTCTGCCGATTTTTTTTGCAAGTGACCAAATTTTGCCTCACCGATAAGATGGCTAACCTTGTGACCAGCAAACAACCAATAAGGGGTTGCTTCACTGCTGGAGGCGCAGTTAGGAAAGTCAGGGTTTTTGGATGGGCCAGCAATCGTTTTTTCCATAACCATCGAGATATATTGGTCATTACTGCCTTCTAGCGTATTACCATTTAAGATGACGTCCATGCCTGTTTGCTGAGCATAACGGCGGATGGCGTTCACTTTTGAGTTCATGGGTGCATAAGCATCTGCACCTACACCGTTTTCTGAGGTAACTCTGATACCATCTGGCACGCGAGCGACCAATGAGTGATTGCCCTCTGTATGACCTGGGGTATGCACCAACGCCAACCCTTTACCCAATTGAATGCTGCCAGTAAATTTGATGATTTTGTTCGCATCTACTCCGTCGATGCCATTGGGGCAATACCAATCCGCTTGTATTGGCAATAAGGCGCTAGTGTTTTGCCACTCCTGTTCGTGAACCAACAGTTTGGCATTAGGGAAGTAGGCGGCGTTATCTTTTGTGCCGAGCCAGCGGCGTATATCTTGGGTATGCAGATGATCGTAGCTGATATAGTCAACATCCTCTGGCACCAAACCGACTTCGGCAAGCGCACCAGCCACATCGCGAATGATGGGAGCAACCATATTCTCAAGCGGCGACCAGTTCGGCATCTTGCTGGTTAAACGCTTAAAGAATGGCGTCTCACGATCCGCTTCGATATCAGAAGGGGAGAACAGCAAAATCTTTAATTTGTCTGAAAAATCATAATACTGAATAATAAAAAGGCGATTTAAAATATGTAGGTAGGGGAATTTATAGGCGCTCTGGGTGTAGACACCGCTATATGCGTACCAGGTTGGATAGGGTACTCTCACCATATCAGCGCTTTGGTAAAATTGAACGGCTGGCTCATCCATGAAGCGCTCTCTAAAGGCACTTGCTTGTGTGTAGGCTGCATTTAGCCGCTCTTGTGGCAGGGGGCTTTGGCGGACATTATCAAAGTCGTTAATGGTTTTCATGCCGAGGGTTTGCAAATCCACAATGCATCTCCTTATGATTGATGGATATCTTAAAATACATCATAGCAATAGCGATTTTAAATGGGTAGGTGCTTTGCTAAACTCCTAAGTTTACTTAGATATCATCCTCAAAAATGATCCCAATAAGGATCATCGCCGAAACGCTCAGCGATAAAATCAATCAGATAACGGCAACGCTGCGATAAAAAACGGTTTTTAGGATAGACGGCATAAGCATTTAAGGTAGGCTGCTCGTACTGCTCAAGAAGCGATACCAGCTCGCCACTTTTTAGCGCCTTATAAGCAATAAAAGTGGGAATAAAAACGATGCCATGACCTTTTACGGCCATGTCTGCCAAAAACCCACCGTTAGTTGCTTTGATCTTTGCACTGATAGGTATACTGTGTTTTTTTCCTTGTTTGTCTATCAGTTCTAGATCGCTGTATTTGGCGAGGCTATATTGTAAAAAGGTATGGTTTTTTAAGTCTTCTATTGTTTCAGGCGTGCCTTTTTTATCCAGATATTCAGGACTGGCGCAGAGTATAAAACGGATAGAAGTCAGACGTTTGGCTTGATAGCTAGAGTCTCTAAGCTCGCCAATACGAATCGCAAGCTCGTACCCTTCTTCAACCAAGTCAATTTTTCGATCAGAAAAATCTAGCTCAAATTTTAAGCTCGGATGTTGGTTGGCGTATTCATCAATGACATCTTTTAGGTGCATCATACCGAATGATAAGGGCGCCGTCATTTTTAATGTACCCTCAATACGAGTCGGCGTACCACTGCTTTGCTCGTTAAGCGCGTCAACGGCATGTAAGATACTGCACACTTGCTGGTAATACGTCTCACCCGCTTCTGTCAAATTAGATTGCCGCGTGGTTCTACTGATTAATTGGTTGCCTAAGCGAGTTTCCAAATCTTTTAGACGACGGCTGACAGCTGACTTGGCAAGATTCAGCTGATCCGCAGCTTTAGTGATGCTGCCAGCTTCGACAATACGTACAAACATAGCCATATCTTCTAATTGACCCATTTTGGCTGCCTCATTATTATTATCTCGCTATATTGTATGATTGATCTGGTGTAGCACGCTTGTCTGCCTAAGGGACATCTGAGCATGTACGAATGATTGTTTGAATCAAAAGTGAAAATACCAGACTAGGATAAAAACCTAACCTGGTATCAATAAAGTTAAACGATCAAAGGCTTATTTAGACTATAAAAGACAGTCTTAGGGAGTCAATTGCCCTTATTTAAGATCTTTCTTTTTGCTACCTTCTACCTGAACGATCAGTTTGATGTTTTTCATCATGCCGCCATCTGTATAGGTATCGATACCCCATTTGGTTCTGTCAATAGTGGTTTCAAAATCACCACCACAAGCTTCAGTTTCTAACACAGGACTGTCGTAGCAATTAAACTTAGTGGCCTTTAGAGTCACTGGATGCGTCTGACCATGCAAGGTTAAGTCACCTGTAATCGCTTTAACTTTATTGCCATCAAACTGCCAATTTGTGGATTTAAAATAAGCAGTAGGGTATTTTTCTACATCAAAAAAGTCAGCAGATTTTAGATGCTTATCAAAGCCCTTAAGACCTGTGCTCAAGCTACTCATAGGGATAGTAAGACCGACGAAACCCTTTTTTGCTTCAGGAGCATACTCAAGGTTGCCCGATAGGTTATAAAAGCCGCCCGCATTGGTAGAAGTACCAAAATGATCAACAGTAAAGCGCACTGCGGTGTGATTAGGATCAAGCTCATAAGTTGCCGCATGACCTAAAGTACTGAGCATGCCAAGACTACTGATAGCAGCAATAGCAATAGTACGGTTTGCTTGTGTGAAAAATTTTGAAACCATCATAAATAATCCTTTTGTTAAGTAGATACTTTATATAAAAAACTATGACATATAGGCAAGTATATAAGTGAGTAAGTATACCGCCATCTCCTATTATCAGGCTAAAGACTGATAACAATTCGAACCTGCTTATTAAGCAGGGCTTATACACAATATCGGCAAGTTTAGCAAAAAATCACTATGATGAATACTAGACGCTATCGATAAATGTGTATCTTCTTTGTCTTTTGTAGTATTCAAACGGTTATAAGTATTTTTATTATTTGTCAGCTGATTTTTTTCGCAAGTCCTCTGACTCTAACTTTTAAGCAGTTTTAGGCAGGTGAGCGATTTGATCCTATCATCATATCTCCTTATTATCTTACTATTGATACGCTATTATTGTTCTTAATACAAGAACATACATTTACAACTATTGCTGTTTATCTACGTGAAGTCAACCTCTACAATAAAACTATTGAACAACCAAACAAAAAGAACTTAAATGCAGGTTCATTTTTAACTAGATACTTATATTGATGGAGAGTACTGATGGATAAGTTACAAGAGTTGAGCGCGCCTATTGGTCGCCTATTTATATCAATGATTTTCATTTTTTCAGGATTTTCTAAGATTACAGGTTACGCCGCGACAGCAGGCTATATGGAATCTGTAGGCGTACCAAGTATGTTATTGCCACTAGTGATTGCACTTGAGCTATTAGGCGGTATTGCTATTCTAATTGGCTTTAAAGCACGTCTAATCTCATTGTTGTTTGTTGGATTCAATATCGTTTCTGCGATTATCTTCCATCAATTCTGGAATGACGAGTCACAAATGAACCCATTTATGAAGAACATTGCAATGGCAGGTGGTTTCTTGATGATATTTGCTCATGGTCCAGGGGCTTATTCAGTAGATGGGTCTAGTGTCCATCATCGTCCTACTCATAGATAATAGCGATGCTTGGAAAAAATAACTCTGCTGATAACCATCGCAAACAACCAAACCCACCGCTCAGTTTTTGGCAACGTTATCAGACGCCTATACTACTGACTTTGGTTGGCGGGGCCATTGATACAATAGGCTTTATCACGTTGTTTGGGTTTTTTACTGCCCATGTGACGGGCAACTTGGTGATGGCTGGGAGCGGATTGGTCAAAGGTGAAGATGGTCTGTGGATTAAACTTGCCGCCCTGCCGTTGTTCATTTTAACCGTGATGGCGACCAAGACTTTTATTGATAAAAGTAAGCAGCAGCAGTTAATGCTTAGTCATCTGTTTTTGGCTGAGGCCATATTTTTGACCGCATTTATGAGTGCAGGCTTATATTTTCAGCCCTTCATTGAAGCAGGCGATATTACCGTTGCTATTACAGGTGGCCTGGGTTTGATCGCACTGGCTATTCGTAATACAGCCAGCAAAACGGTAATTAAACATATGAGCCCAACCGTACTCATGACCGGTAATACTACGCAGCTGGGCATCAATCTAACAGATTATTTGGGCAACCGCTCTGTTGACAACGCTAAAAAGCTTAAGCATAGCTCAGCGCTGGTTTTAAGCTTTTTGATAGGGGCGCTTGTGGGAGCAGTGTTATATATTCAACTGAATTATTGGGCAGTTGGTCTGTTTGTCCTTCCTGTGCTGTATTTATCAGTAATGGCACGCGACAAAGAGTTTCTAAGCCACATCGGTTAACTTTGATTTTATTTGGTGTTATAAAAACAAATAATAAAAAAACGCCCTATCTTTTTGATAAGGCGTTTTTTTAACTAATAGAATTATCCTAAGCCGTCGCGTCATGAAAAACTGAGTTCGCTTGGTATTTTGGATGCTTGTCGATATAAGATTTCACATAAGGACAAGTTGGTTTGACACGCAGACCTTTAGCTTCTGCATCATCTAAGATGTATTTGACTAAATAGCTTGCAATACCTTGTCCACTCAGATTGTCTGGTACGATCGTATGCTGATAATCGATACCTTTTTCACCCTGACTGGTAGTAAAGAAGTCATAAACTTCGTAAGCCATCTCATCACCAATATGAATCTCAAAACGTTTTTTTTCGGTATTATCGATAACGTCATAGCTTAAGGGCTGCTTCTCAGTCTCATTTGACATTGTGGTCTCCTTGATTCGTAACGATTGTCTTTTTCATGTTTTATAAGTGTGACTTGGTCAACATCATTTATACTAACAGCTTATATTCATCACTCTGTTATGAATATATTACGCTATCTTTATCGTTTTATTGTTCTCATTATAAGAATAGTTATTTGCACTTATCACTGTTTATCTATACCTATATAACAATTATAATAAGCTCATTGTTTACACAGGTTAATTAATAATAAATTTATAGACAGTTAACTTGTTAATATTTTAGTTAAGGATATATTATGAAAACGATCTATCATGCAGCAGATTCTCGTGGCGATGCCAACCATGGCTGGCTCAAAAGCAAACATACCTTTAGCTTTGCCAATTATCACAATCCTGAGCGTATGGGCTTTGGTGCGTTACGCGTTATCAACGATGATCATGTGAGTGCAGGCCAAGGTTTTGGCAAGCACTCTCATCGTGACATGGAAATTATCAGTATCCCATTATCGGGTAAGCTTGGTCATGGCGATAATATCGGTAACAACGGTATTATTGAAACTGGTGAGATCCAAGTCATGTCAGCAGGTACGGGTATTACTCATAGTGAGATGAACGGCGATAATAACGATGACGTTAAGTTCTTACAGATTTGGGTCATTCCTAATAAGATGAACGTAGAGCCGCGTTATCAGCAAGTGCGTATGGACGAGCTGATGAAACCTAATGAGTTCAATCAAATATTGTCACCCAATCCTGATGACGCTGGCGTATGGATTCATCAAAATGCATGGTTTAGTATGGGTGATTTCGATAAAGGGGTCACGCAGACTTATCAGCTAAAAGATCCAAATAACGGTGTTTATATCTTAGTTCTCAAAGGTAGAGTAACTATCAATGGTAACACTTTAGATACGCGTGATGGCTTAGGAGTTTGGGATACTAAGAACTTCACGATGGATGTCGAAGAAAACGCGCAAGTCCTACTGATGGAAGTACCGATGAGCCTATAAGTACTCAGCGATTAGTAAAATAGCTATCTGAAACGATAGCTATTTTCCCGTAGGGGTTTTATTAAGTTGTCTTTTAATAAGTTTAATCGAGCGCTCTTAATGACATAAGTATCCATTATCAAACCATAAGTATCAAATAATAAGAGGTGAATCATGAGTATTCAGACCCTAGAGCCAAGACTGGCTGACGTCGGCGGTATTCCTATTGCTAGATTACTCCCCAATACAGGTAAAAAACCTATCGGAGCGTGGTGCTTTTTGGATCATGCTGGTCCTGCTGAGTTTGGTCCCGATGAAGACGGCATGCAAGTTGGCCGCCATCCGCATACCAACTTGCAAACCTTTAGCTGGATGTTAAACGGTGAAGTGCTGCACAAAGACAGCTTAGGTAACGAGCAGGTGATCACCAAAAATCAAGTCAACGTTATGACCGCAGGTACAGGACTTGAGCAAGGTATCAGTCATACCGAGCAAAGTGTGTTTTCTGATACGGGCGGCTCACCAAATGCGGCGCGTGCGCTGAGCATGGTACAGCTATGGATTGCACTGCCAACCGATCAAAAGATCGAACGCGGTTTTCATCATTATCCAGAGCTGCCGACTTGGCAGGAAGATAACGTTGAGATGATTCTGACCACTGGTAAATACACTAGCGTGTCAGGCGAGCACTATCAGGCGCCTACTATTCAGTACTCAAAAATGGTCGGTATTGACGTGTACTGGAAGGATGACGGTGAGGTTACCTTAACGTTGGAGCCAGGATTTGAGTACGGTATCTTAGTGAACGAAGGCGAGATCGAATCTGAGGGTAAAGTCTGCCCACAAGATCAGCTCCTGCGCTTCCATGATCATGATGTTGCTAATAATAAGAGCATTAAACTGGTTGCCAAAAAAGGTACGCGTGTCATGTTCATCGGCGGTGAACCACTGAATAACCAAGTACTGCTATGGTGGAACTTTGTTGCGGATAATAAAGCAGAGATTGAGCAGTCCATTATTGACTGGAACAACGGTCATGAGCGTTTTGGTAATGTAGATTCTGATATGAAACGTCTGCCAGCGCCAGAGCTACCTCAGGGCTTTAAAGGTTAACGTTTTTAGCATAATTTTCGTAGTGTTTTATACTGTTAAGTTTTTTTACAAAAAGGAAGTGTGAGTTTAAGCTACTCTTCTTTATAATAGACCACATTGAGTTAGAATCTGGTCGTTTATGACAACCAATTAATTATATCTATTAATTTATATTAACCATTTGGAGAATTACCGTGTCAGATTTACAAAAATTTCAAGAATTGACTGAGAAGCGTCGTTCAATTTATGCTCTGAGCGATCAACTACCAGTATCGAATGACGAAGTCGTCAAATTGGTTGAGCATGCTATCTTGCACACGCCATCAGCATTTAACTCACAGTCAACCCGTATCGTTGTGTTGTTCGGTGATGATCATCAAAAACTTTGGCAACTTACTGAAGACACTTTACGTGACATCGTCGACAACGACGAGCAGTTTACTGCGACCAAGCAAAAGATGGATAGCTTTAAAGGTGGCGCTGGTACGGTCATGTTCTTTGAAGATCATAGCGTCGTAAGAGATATGCAAGCTGCTGCCCCTTTATATGCTGATAAGTTTCCAATCTGGGCAGATCAAACCAATGCCATGCATCAATATGTCATCTGGACTGCATTGGCAAGCCTCAACATCGGCGCCAACCTACAGCATTACAATCCAATTATTGATAAAAAAGTGGCTGATACTTGGAACATCGATGAGCATTGGGAATTAAATGCACAAATGGTATTCGGTGCAATTGAGCAGCCAGCAGGCGACAAAGAATTTAAGCCTGTTGAAGATCGCATCCAAGTATTTGGTAAATAGGCTTTATTAGATACAAATCATGTGCAATAAAAAGGCGTCATCCCACACGTATGGGATGACGCCTTTTTATTGTCAGTAGCATAGAGCTATTGTCTATATCAAATGATACTTACCGCTATCTAGGCGACCGCTTGCTTGTCTTTATTACCCAAAAAATTATTAGCAACCCAAGCTGGACCAATTAATAGAAACTGTAGATCTTCAAAGAACGATGGTTTTTTACCTTCAATCTTATGACCAATGAATTGCCCAATCCAAGCGACAACAAATACACCGGCCCAGACTTTAAACCCTAGTGGCAGCGCTGCCATAACCGCAAGACATATCAAGATGAATATCCCCATTGCTAAGAATAGGGGCGTCGAGAGCTGCATATAAAATAGGAGCACCAAAGCACTCAGGATAAGAGTCATCCATACGGATAACGACATGCCCATTCCTAGCAGACTAATGAAGATAGTCGGAACGCAGAGCCAGTGAATTTTTTTATTTACTAGATTTTGATGGCTGACAGCGTACTCGCTTATCCATTGCTCAAGGGTACGTTTGGACATACCTGTACGATTGATACGAGACATACTAACCTCCTTGTTAGTGTTTTATTGCATTTTGAGCGTTTAGTTTTAGCATTATTTGTAGTGATCTACCATATTATCTGGTAAACCCTATAGTCATATACATGTATTTTAACAGAATTGTTTATCGTCTGCTGTTTTGGAATCTTTTATTAAACAGATACTTGCCGCGCTTTTTGCTCACTACGGTGCCATTCGTACAAGCCAATAAAAGCATTCACTTGATAGACCATCGTTTGAATGGCAAAGATGTAGTTGCCAGACATCACATTGACGATGAGCCAGACGAAGTTGACTACAATCCAAAGCCACCAATTAAAAGAATAACGCAGCACCATCGCTGCTTGAGCAGTAATTGACAGTACAAACGCGACGACGTTGATCCAGAAAAAAGAGATGATACCCAAGAACTTACTGTTATCGTCCTCTACAACAGCGTAGCCATAGTTTGCCAGTAAATTATTGACCGTAGGAAACAGCGCCAGACCAGTGATAATAAACGCAGCCGTGATCAGCCAGATCCACTTGCTAGCAGATTTGGGTACCATATCACCATCAATGTCAGTGTGCTTAGACCAATAAAACAGCCCATAAACATGAGTAAAAAAGTTAAATAAGGGCGCTAGCATTAAACCGACGGCACCCGAAGTTGCTTGTACGACTACCTCGCCTGCGGTCGCTGCCATACCAAGACCATTGCCCATGACGTTTTTGCGAAAGGACAGTGACACTACACAGACCAAACCCACAAAAGAGACGCCCAGATAAAACATATCAAGCGAAGTATGTTCGGTCGTAAGCCAAAAGCCTGTGGACAAGGCGATAACCCCACAGATAAACCAGATAACAATCCATTGCATGGCCCATTTTCCAGTGATATTGTCTAATACCTGAATACGCATAAAGCCTTTTTCCTCAAAATTCTAGCACTGTGATGGTTTTTTATTTTGTATATTCTATTTTTTAGGAGGGTTTGATCTTTTGCCATAAATATGTCGATCGATAAACATAAGTGCTTGCTGATAGCGCGCGTCATAATCAGGCTCATTAATCAGATGCGGTGCTATATCATGACGGGCAAAAATATCGACAAGGCGCTGCTCGAAGCGTCCGCGCGCCTCAGGATCACCTAATGAGCGCATGCCATCATCGACCCATGGCGTATTGTTATCCAGCATAATTGTGTGGTCTAACCGAAACGCATCAATACAGGCACTGACAAAGGGATGGATGCGTCCTTCATATTCTTCACAAAACGCTTGAGTGGTCACAAAATCGGTGTCAACGATAGTGACAGGTGCGGTTGCCACAGCAGCGGCATCCCGTATCGCTTGAGCATGATCGAGAGCAATGGGACCATAATCACTATATTGCAGCCCAATCTCACTGCCTCCCAAGTCTGTGCCGACATATAAGCGTCCCATCTCCAGCGCAAAGCTAGCGCCATAATAATTGGCAAGCTTATGAACTAAGGTTGTTTTGCCTGAGCTTTCACCACCGACAATAGCAACGGTCTTAGTATAGTCGCCGCGCGCTTGAGGGTGAATCGCTGACCAGTGTGCAATAGGATCCCAAGCAATCGCGTGAGAGTCAAATTCAAGCTGGAGCGGGGTGGTCACTACTTTCATGAGCAGCTGCTCTTTAACACCGCTTTGGGCCAATGGATGATTGTCTGCGACGAATAATACCGCTGCTGCTGGTAATTCTAACGCCTTAATTAAACGTTGTAGTTTGGCATTGCTAAGGGGAACATCGATTATCACCTCATCAAAGCTGTCATGTAGTGGCAACTCAATCTCATGAGTCGTATGAATATGAATAAATGGCAAATCTGCGCAAGCCATCTGTAGCCAACGTGCTTTGTCTTGTAGGGTAATAGTGAAGTCTGGATGCGGTGACGGATGTGCGGTAATAATAATGTGTAGGGATTTTGCCTGTCCTGCAGCGTCTAAAATACTACGCATCTGTCCCAAGTGCAGCGGTTCGAAGTGTCCAATCATTACGCCATTATCGTACATCATAGTTCCTAAAACCTTATGTGAAATGTGCTAAGTAAGCTTTTTATCTATTATCAATTGAATCGTATTTTTGATGAGCGCTTCATTATATGAGGACTATACAAAGGTTCGCAAATGTCTGCAGGTACCTTATTGTAAACTAGACTTGAAGATTTATACCATTGAGTAAATAACAAAGTATCTTGTTCCATCTTATTTTAGTGATGCTGCTTTAAAAACAACCATTCAGAGCAGCTGTTACAGAACCCTAGCAAGATACGTGCAACAAACAGGTCTATGAAACATTTTGAAATATTTATTTAAAATCAGCTAGTTACGTGAGGTTAGGATAGGTGATAGCAACTTTAAGTAGCATAAAGACACAAAGCATATCTATATGTCTAACAGATAAAACTTAAATAGTTGCTATACTTGCTGCTAAGTTTAGAAGAATAAAAAGAGATAAAGAAACAATAAAGAAAGAGAGGTAGATACTTTGGCTAAGTTAGCAAAATTACATCGTTCACAAAATAGTCGTATGATCGCTGGTGTAATGGGCGGTATTGCAGAATATGTCGGCTGGTCACCAACTTGGGTACGTTTATTGTTCGTAATAGTATCAACCTTGAGTGCAGCTGTACCTGGTATTTTGATCTATATTGTTTTATGGATAGTTATGCCTAAAGCATCTGATCAGTCTTATCAATAGTACTAATTTAACGAAAGCATAATAAGTTTAACGGAAGTATAATAAAAAATTAATTTATAAAAAGTAAAAAGCCTGACCAAAACAGGATAGCAGCGATATACTTTTCCTCCTGCCCAGATGTTAACGCATCTGGGTATTTTTTTGTTGGTTATTTTAGCATTAGTTATTTATCGTATTGGCACGTCATTATTTTTGGTCTAAAAGTGACTACACATTGTTAACATCGTTTATTTTTAACGGAGAGTAAATTTAGTTACTGTAAATATGGATAAAATAGTCATTTTTTAGTAAGGTGAGCAGGCAAATAGATAGGTAGCCAAAAGCGCGGCACGAACCATGAGCATAGCTGCATGAACTATGAACCTACCTGTATATCATGTTCAGTCTAACACTTCTTATTCCATAGTGATTTTCTTATGAATTCTCAACCAATGACTTTTCAAGATCTAATTTTAACCTTACAGAATTACTGGGCTAGCAAGGGCTGCGTTATTTTGCAGCCTTATGATATGGAAGTTGGCGCTGGTACCTTTCACACCGCGACATTTTTGCGCTCCTTAGGTCCTGAGCGCTGGAACGCAGCTTACGTTCAGCCGTCACGCCGTCCAACTGATGGTCGCTACGGTGACAATCCTAATCGCTTGCAGCATTACTATCAGTTCCAAGTGGTACTAAAGCCCAATCCACCCAATATCCAAGAGCTCTATTTGGACTCTTTACGCGCCATTGGTATCGATCCATTGGTGCACGATGTGCGTTTTGTTGAGGACAACTGGGAGTCGCCAACGCTGGGTGCGTGGGGTCTTGGTTGGGAGATTTGGCTTAATGGTATGGAAGTCACGCAGTTTACATATTTCCAGCAAGTGGGCGGTATTGAGTGTTTTCCAGTGACGGGCGAGATTACTTACGGTCTTGAGCGCTTGGCGATGTATGTCCAAGGCGTCGATAGCGTTTATGATTTAGTCTGGGCAGATGGCGAGTTTGGCCGTGTCACCTATGGCGATGTCTTTCATCAAAATGAAGTTGAGCAGTCTACCTATAATTTTGAACATGCCGATGTGCCAAAAATGGGCGAGTTCTTTGATTTTTACGAAGAGCAGGCGGATAAGTTGGTTGCCGAAGGTTTACCATTACCAGCCTATGAGATGGTACTAAAAGCCTCGCATGCCTTTAACTTACTTGATGCTCGCGGCGCGATTTCGGTGACCGAACGTCAGCGCTTTATCTTGCGAGTACGCACGCTGGCTCGTAAAGTCGCTTTTAGCTATGTCGAGGCGCGTGCCAAGCTCGGTTTTCCATTAGCAGATGATGATCATCGCCAAGCGGCGCTCGATAAGTATTTGCCTAAAATAGCCAATGAAGAAGCAGACAACCTTCAATCAATTGACACTAATAAATAGGAGCATCCCATGAGTACTATTTTATTTGAACTGGGGTGTGAAGAGCTACCTCCAAAAAGCCTAAAACCTCTACGCGATGCATTAGAAAGTAGCGTCAAAGAACAGCTGACAGAGGCAAATATCAGTTTTGATAATATCAAAGCTTTTGCCGCGCCGCGCCGTTTAGCACTACAGATTCAGGGTATTAGCGACAAGCAGCCTGACCGCACGGAAGAAAAGCGTGGCCCTGCGATTAAAGCGGCGTTTGATACCGATGGTAATCCGACGCGTGCAGCGATGGGCTTTGCAAAGGGTTTGGGCATTGAAGTAAGCGAGCTTACCACCATTAACACCGATAAAGGTAATTATGTTGGTTATGAGCAGACGATTCATGGTGAAGCGACGACTGAGCTGCTACCTGCTATCTTTCAAACCGCGCTTGATAACCTACAGATCGCCAAACGTATGCGCTCAGGGGCATCAAAAGAAGAGTTCGTCCGTCCTGTACAGTGGGCAGTATTGATGCAAGATGACACTGTTATTGATGCCACTATTCAGGGTCATCAAACGGGCACTCAAACCCGCGGTCATCGCTTCCATAGCCCTGGTTTTTATACCATTGCCCATGCCAATGACTATGAGCAACTGCTTGATGGGTTAAAAGTCGTAGCAGACTTCGATAAGCGTCAAACACGCATCAACAACCAAGTCAAAGCATTAGCAGACGAGATCAATGCAGATCCTATTGTCCCGCAAGACTTGCTAGATGAAGTGACGGCGTTAGTCGATTTTCCAATTGCACTGCGTGCAAACTTTGAGGCGCGCTTTTTACAAGTACCGCAAGAAGCGCTTATCTCAACCATGCAAGCCGATCAAAAGTATTTTTGCTTGACTGATAAAGCGGGTAAGCTACAGCCGTACTTTATTTTTATTACCAATATTGAGTCAAAAGACCCGAATCAAATTATTGAGGGTAATGAAAAGGTTGTGCGTCCACGTCTGGCTGATGCTGAGTTTTTCTTCTTACAAGATCAAAAGCAGCCGTTATTTGCGTTGACTGAAAGCCTAAAAACGCGTGTCTTCCAAGATAAATTGGGGACGATTTGGGAAAAGTCTGAGCGTATCGCCAAGCTTGCCGCGTTTATTGCGACACTGATGCAGCAGCAAGGTCATGATATTAATGTTGATGAAGCGGTACGGGCAGGTATTTTGTCCAAAGCGGATTTGGCAAGCTCACTGGTTGGTGAGTATCCCGAGCTGCAAGGTATCGCTGGGACGTATTATGCACGCTTGAATGGTGAGCCAGAAGCCGTTGCAGCCAGTTTAGAAGAACAATATCTGCCAAAGTTCAGTGGTGATGTATTGCCAAAAACACCGATCGGTATTTGCTTAGCATTGGCTGATCGCTTAGATACCTTAGCTGGTATTTTTGCAATAGACCAAGCACCGACGGGTTCTAAAGACCCGTTTAGCTTGCGCCGTTCAGCGATTGGTGTTTTGCGTATTCTCATTGAAAAGCAGCTGTCAATCAATTTGGTGGCTTTGGTTGAACAAGCGATTAAAGGTTATAGCACGGCGGATGGTAGCAAGATTGCCAAAATGGGCGATACCTTCACCCAAGTCATGGCATTTTTAAACTCACGCTATCGGGCGATGTACACGGAGCAGGGCGTTAGCGTCGATACCATTCAGGCGGTGCAAGCGATCAATCCGCACATGCCGCTCGATTTTGATCAGCGTATTCGTGCGGTACAAGCGTTTAGCGAGCTACCACAAGCTGAGAAATTGTCTGACTCAAACAAGCGTGTGGCTAATATTTTAGCAAAGTCAGAAGTAACAGTCGCTGATAAGGTCGATGAGGCATTGCTTACTGAACCTGCCGAGCAGAATTTATATAGCAGCGTTCGTCAAGCGCAAACGGCAGTGACACCACTACTTGAAAAGGCTGACTACACACAAGTATTGCAAACGCTTGCCAGTTTGGATGAGCCGCTCACCCAGTTCTTTGATAGTGTGATGGTCAATAGTGAAGATGACACCCTTAAAAATAACCGTCTAGCACTGCTAAAGCAAGTACGTGCGCTGTTCTTAACGGTAGCAGATATCAGTGAGCTACAACTGTAATTTATCTCCGAAGCTCTTTAATACGGTTATTTAGGTGTAATGGACATTTTTCATAAAAAAACTGGCTATAGGTAGCCAGTTTTTAGCGTTATATCGCAGAGCCTCTTAGTACCTCTACGTATTAGACTGAGCAGTAATTGTGATGGTAGCATGATTTACAATAAACGTTATATCATGACTACGACCGATGCTAATAAAAGTGTCATACATGTTATCAGTCTTGTCGTAATATGCTAAGCATGAATTAACTATCTCTCTATTGCGCATTATCTATCCAATCAAGGAGCATTGCTGTGTTGGCTGCGATCATTGTAATTATTATTATTTGGCTTTCGATGTGGGGCTTTTATAAGTTCATGTATCCACGAGCACCCAAAAGTATGATGCCAAAAGAAGGCGATATCACCACACCGCGTCATTGCGACTTTTGTGGCAACAGCTTGGCCGAATATCGCGGTGTTCTTGAGATCAAAACTACATCAGCTGCAGATAATGCTACTGAAGATGAGTCTCAAAAAGAGTTGTTTTTTTGCAACTATGAGCATCAAGCAAATTTTCATGCTGGTAAAAAATACCAGTAAAAATCCAGAGTGCTATCTCTACGACTGAACTGACTAAACACAAACAACGAGCTTTAAACAGATAGTGTCTAATTTTCCACTAAAGCTTATAAGATAGATTTTGCATCTTCCATAATTTTGCCTAGTAGCGCTTGCGCTTGTTTCGAAGCTTGAGCGGTTTCAGTATCGCTCTTTTTATGAGCGTGGATTTTTTCATAAAGATTTAAGCAGCAAAGTACCAGTAAATTCTCTTGCCCCAGATTTGGCGCTTCTCTTTTAATGTTGAGAAGGAAGTCGTTTATATAATATACCGCCGAACGTAGCTCTGCTTCTTCATTTACAGGGCAGTAAATCTGATAAGTGACGCCCGCGATAACGATATCAACCTTTTTCATTTGTGGCTCAGGCGCTGCTGGTTTTACGGTCACGCTAGAGGTTGATTGAGCGCGCTCGTTTGGTTGTTCGTTTTGATTAGGCTGAGATTTCAGCTGAGTGTTTTGCGTAGCGTTGCTATTACTATCGGTCATAAAACATCCTACAATGTAACGTCGTTAATATAATAGAGATAAAGAAGCATAATTACAGTATCGCATGCTTATTTATCCTTCCATCTGGTCGATACGAGTGAGGCGTTTTAAGACCACTTGCGTACGTTCGGCCGCCAGCTGGTTTTTCTCTTGTAAATCTTGATTCAGTTTTTTAAGGTCGTCATTTTGCTGCTTCAGCTCGTTATTATGCTGCTGTAACTCGTTATTATGTCGCTGCAAATCGCTTAGCTGTTTGTGTAGCTCGTCCTGCTCTTCACCAATCATGTGGTGCGCCTCAGCAAGGCTCTGATAGCGCTTATCAAGATCGCTCAGCTGTTTTTTAGCATGGTCATGTTCAGATCTAAAGCTACTTAACTGATGTTTGAGTGCGGCCAATTCTTTAGGATCGCTATTAGGCTTTTGTTTGAGGCTGCTAAGTTCGCTACTGACGAGCTGATACTGATTTTTGATGTCAAGTATCATTTTTTCCAAGGTTTTAAGTTGATCATACATAGTCAGTCTTTATCCTTAACCAGTGATGCGTGGATGTGAATTTTCTTTTGTATATTTAATAATGCCATAGGTGACCGCATAATAGCTATATCGACAAAGTAAATGCAAGAACTGTGTTTTATTTTTCATGTCTATTCGTTTCGATACGAATGAGCCTGCTAAAACATAGAAGATGAGTAAGGTTATCTCATTGACAATTGTACAGTAATAATAACTCAATAGCTTCAAGGTTATTGCTAATTAATAAGCACCCATCAACATTAGGATAAGAATTATGAATGACAATATCTCTGGTTGGAACACTTGGTCTACCGCGATTGAAGACTGGACGGACGTCTCTATCAGTGAGCTGCATGGTTTTATGACGGGTCTTATGACCGCTTGTCATGCACCCAGCGAGCAGGAATGGGCCACTGTATTGGCAGAGTTAAGCTTTGCACCATTGCCAGATGCTGCGTTGACTCTGTTAACCGAAGAGGCAGAAGACACCGTGTTTCAGCTTAAGGATAAAGACGATGCGTATGCTTATACGCCGCTTGTACCCGATGATGATCACGACCTATATGAGCGCGTGATGGCGCTAAAACAATGGGCAAATGGTTTTATGACGGGCTTTGGGGTTTCTGATTGCCGTTTGACGGGCGAAGAAAATGAGATGCTCATGGATTTGGCAAAAATTGGCGGTATCCGTCTTGAAGAAGATGAAGCGTATGAAGGCGGTGAGGAATCTTATCTATATATTTATGAGTTTGCCCGTATGGTGCCTGTGAGCTTCGCCACTCGCAAACGCAAACCTGTCAAAGAGTTGGCGCTAATATCGGGCCTTGCCATGGATGCTAAAACCACAAAAGAGTTGCAAGCAGAAGGTAAGCTGCCAAAACCTATGCCACCTGTTATGGATGCGATGAATCAAAACAATCCATCATAAGCTTATTGTAAAATTTAATAACGGTATAAAATATGAATATAAGTTCATGTGGCCTTTGCATTTTTATACTTATTTTATAGTAACTTGCGAGCCACGTGATTAAGATTTAGACTGGTTAAAAAGTTGTATAAACCCTCAAATCACTGATAAAAATGAGATAACAAAAAGGATGAATGATGATAACTGATAATGATAGGCAGCATCTACGCCGCTGCGTTGAGCTTGCGAGTGAAGCATTAGAAGCAGGCGATGCCCCTTTTGGTAGTGTGCTGGTTGATGCCGACAATAAAGTACTACATGAAGATCGCAATCGGGTGAATAGTGTGGAGGCGACTTATCATCCTGAGATTGCGCTCGCGCGCTGGGCGGCCGAAAATATGAGTGAAGATGCTCGCGCTAAAGCGGTGGTTTATACTTCGGGTGAACACTGCGCCATGTGCTCAGCCGCTCATGGCTTGGCAGGGCTTGGGCGTATTGTTTATATTAGCTCCGCCAAGCAATTGGGCGAATGGATGGCTGAGATGGGCGTCGAGTCGCCACTTTCTATCAACACCTTGACAATTCAAGAAGTCGCGCCAAACATCCCAGTAGAAGGCCCTATTGCTGGCTTGGATGAGGAAATAAAGGCACTACAACAACGCTCACTGCAAAAAGCTTAGTTTTTTGCGTATATTGTGATAAGGATGTCTTATGACTTCGAATAATAATGTGCACAGTGAGCCGCGCGATAATG
>JARIAA010000185.1 GCA_029264635.1 Psychrobacter sp.
ACGTTCGCTGCGCCTGCAATCCAGCTTTTTGCACCCCAAAAAAAGAAATCAACGGGCTGATCATCACAGCCACAAACCACCTCAAAGTCATCAAAATCCGCTTGCAGCATGCGTAGCGCATGGCTAAAGTCGCCACTACTTTCTTTGACACCAACGATATTAGGATGTTTGGCTAAATGAGCCACCGTGTCAAATTCAATAGCAACGCCAACGCGAGCAGGGAAGTTGTACATAATAATCGGCAGCTCACTGGCATCCGCGACTTTTTCAAAATGTGCGATGATGCCCTCTTGCTCAGGTAAGCTATAAGGGGTGGCAGATAGCATAAGGCCGTCATAACCTAGTGCTTTGGCTTGAGCGGCAAGTTCAATAGAATGGTCCGTCGACAAGCTGTTGATACCAGCGATTAAGGTGACTTTGTTTCCAGCGCCTTTATCCTTTGCGGCATCAGCAATAGTAGTTAATACCAGCTCGCGCTCTTTGGCCGAAAACGTATAGTATTCACCCGTGGTACCGCAAGCGACGATACCTGAGACGCCTTTATCGATAAAATCTTCGACCAGTGTCGTGAGTTTTTGTGCATCGACGTCGCCATTACTATCAAAAGGGGTAACGATCGGGACTAAAATTCCATTAATGTTCATGAGACTATCCTTATTGGGTTTGATATTGTGGGTAATTTAATGGGTAATAATTCAATGGTAAATCGCTTGGTTTTGCTTGGTTCGTAACTGTTGAATACGCAGCTTATTGAAAGCGCGCCAGTTGATATGGTTTTGGATCAATCGTATGGTCTTCATCAAAATAGTATTCGGCAATCATTTGCGCACTAACGACGGCTTGCGTTAAGCCCAAATGCTGATGACCAAAGCTTAAAAATACGCGCGCGATGTTGTCGATGACTGGCAAGGAGTCTGCGGTCGATGGACGAAAACCCATCCACGACACGCTATCGCTAGCATCTAATGGCGCTTTTAACATAGGCTGCGCATGTTGTAAAAGTATTTGCGCTCGCTGCATATTGGCAGGTGCGTCAAGTCCTGCGTACTCTACCGTACCTGCCAAGCGTAGGCCTTCTTGCATCGGGGTCATGACAAAACGCCGATCCAAACTCGAGACGGGAATCTGTAAGCGCGCGCTTTCATGCGGTAGCATTAAGTGATAACCACGTTCGGTATCTAAAGGGATGTTGACGCCTGTTAGCTGCTTAGCTAGTGCCTTAGAATGTGCGCCTGCTGCTAGCATCACTTTAGACGCTGTCATATCGCCTTGACTGGTCGTTAGATGAATACCCTCTGCATCATTGGTCGCTGCAAGGACGCGGCAATGTTCAATGACATGACCGCCCAATTGTCTAAAGGTATTATGAAGCTGGTTAATGACAGCTTTTAAATTGGTGATATGTCCTGTATTTGGGAAAAATAACGCTGCTAATTGGTTATCTTGTAAGGCAGGCTCGCGCTCCAGTAAGTCCTTTTTGCTCAGCAGCTCATTATTCACATCAATGTCATTGAGACGCTTACCGTGTGCCGCTAATAGCCCAAGACTACTAGGCTTCTCAACCGTTAATAACGAACCCTTTACTTCAATCCAGTCGCCCAATTGCCACTGCGTCGCAAAGTCTTGCCACGCTTGCAGGCTGTTTTGATTCAAGCTCAATAACGCTTGATGAATCCGCGCAAATGGTTCAGGGCGCATATTCATGAGTAGCTGCATCGCCCATGGCATCAAACGCGGCAGATAGCGCCAGTCTATACGCAGCGGTCCAGTCGGATTCATTAACATAGCAGGTATATGACGAAGCATGCTGGCATCAGCAATAGGAAATACTTGCTCGGTGGCGATATGACCTGCATTGCCGAATGATGCGCCTTGACCGACTTCATTGGCGTCCAACAATGCAACTTTGACACCGCGCGCTTGCAACGTTACTGCAGCCGCAAGACCGATAATACCGCCACCAATAATATGTAAATCGTATAAATCAGAGTTTGCCGTATCCATAGATTTTCTCTTTCTCGCAGTGCTAGCTTACTTAATGGTCTTGCTTAACTAGCATAATTAAGACGCTATGCCCCATTTAAAGGGATCGTCTTTTTGCACAATGAGTGTGGTCTTGGCACAAACATAAGCATGACCACAAATCGTTGGGATAATGGTATGCTCAGGATAAGCCATGCCAGTTTGATTATTGTGCTCAGAATTAAGCTCAGAGGCATACTGGTAGCTGCCAGTAAAGACACTGCCAACCACGCTTTGTTGACGCCATAATTGTTCCGGTGCTAGGCGATTATCAGCCGCTAGGCAGGCAAGCTTGGCACTGGTACCCGTACCACAGGGGGAGCGATCGTAAGCTGCACCTGGACACAAAACGAAATTTTTACTATCGATCTGTGTATCATCGCTATTAGCAAATAATTCGATGTGGTCAATCTCGCCGCCGTTCTCGCCAGTAATATGAGCAGCGACTAGGGCTTGTTTGATTTGCAAAGTGACTTGCGTCAGCTTTTCAACATTATCGGCTTGAATATTTTGCCCATGCTCACTGACTAAAAAGAACCAGTTGCCACCCCAAGCGATATCGCCACGAACAAGCCCTAATTCAGGGACTTGAACGTCCACTTGTTTTTTATAACGATAAGAAGGGACGTTTTGTACACTACAGCTGCCATCATCATGTAAGGTTGCTTTTACCAGACCGACAGGTGTCTCAAGCCAATGCACGCCTGCCGATATCTGTTGTTGATAGGCTAAGGAGACGATAACGCCAATCGTGCCGTGCCCGCACATGCCCAAATAACCTGCATTGTTAAAGAAAATAACGCCTGCTGTGGCTTTAGGATTAGTAGCTGGCAATAGTAGTGCGCCGACAAGGACATCATTGCCGCGAGGCTCTAAAAGGATGCTTTGGCGCAGATGATCGAAGTTTTGTTTGAAGTCTTGCAGCTTATCTTGAATGGTATCGCCGACCAGCTCAGGAAATCCGTCATAGACCATGCGAGTAGGCTCACCGCCCGTATGTGAGTCAATAATTTTAAAATTAAATAGTGTAGAAGACATGACAGGCGTCCTAATTCATCCGTGAAAAAGTTACATTCCGTTTTTTATGCATGAGACCTAATATTTCGCGTTGATAACCAATAGTTGGTTATTATTTGCTAAGGTCTATCTATAGAGTGGACTTTTTTAAAGAGGGCGTCTTGCTGTTTTTTTATGGATAAATGCGCATTTCTGCATAGTGAGTCGAGGTATGCTAGTGCAATGTTTGCTAAGAAATTAAACAATATTTCAGTAATATGTTATTTTAAAAGTGTCAAAGTTGAGGTAGGCTATTTATTAAAATGATCAAAAGAAGGGAAAAGCTATAAATGAAGTAGTATAAAAAATTAATAAGCAAGAAGATAAAGAAGGAGCGCAGTATGCCTCATCTAGGCACTGAAAACACTCAGTTTCGAGATTCCCTATGCCAATACATAGCGGATTACCGTCCAGAAAATAGCCTAGCATTTGTTGGTAACGTTTCATTATTACTGCCATTATTCGATACACTGACGAATGTGGTGTTCTTTGTGAAAGATGAGCAGGCGCGTTATCAGCTGGCAAACAAAACCTTGTTAACACGCTGTCAGTTGATTCGGCACGAAGATATTGTAGGATTTACTACAGAGGAGGTGTTTTCGCATCGACAAAGCAAAGATTATATATTGCAAGATATGAAGGTGTTGCGAGAAGGGAAGTCTATCGTTGATAACTTAGAGCTGCACAGTTATGCCTCTGGTCAATTAGGATGGTGTATTACCAATAAATTGCCTATTTATGACAAAAGACAAAAAGTGGTCGCCATGGTTGGGATTTCGGTCGATATTGATGAAGACAACGAGCGCGTTTTACGTAAACACGCTCGCTTGGCTGAAGTGGCGCAATTTGTGCGCGCGCATCTTGATCAAAAAATTAATATCACACAATTGGCAGGCTTGGCTAATGTGAGCGTATCGCAGCTAGAGCGTACCTTTAAAGCCGTACTAAATATGTCCCCATTACAGTTTGTACAAAAGCTACGTCTAGAATATGCTATTAAATTATTAGCACAACCAGAGATATCCATTACTCAAATATCGCTAAACTGCGGCTACAGCGATCATAGCGCCTTTAGCCGCCAGTTCAAGCAATCTACGGGGATGTCGCCCACCCAGTTTAGGGAAACCCATTTATCATCGCCAAATTAAATAGACGTCAATCTCACGCATAAAAAAGCCCTCGCTACTTTTATAGAAGTGAGGGCTTGCATCATCAATTCTACTACGGATCTAACAATTCAATCCAATGCTTCACTGGTATATCAGCTCGGCTACCTAAGTGCAGCTGACAACCCACATTAGCGGTCACTATTTGCTCTGGATGACCAATCGTTAAGTCTGCAAGCTTATTGGTTAGTAATTGCTGACTGAGCTCAGGCTGCAGTATTGAGTAGGTACCAGCAGAGCCGCAGCATAAATGCTTATCCTTAGTAGGCGTAAGCTCAATACCTGCCTGCTGCAAAATCTGTTCAACTACGCCGCCCAATTGCTGAGCGTGCTGCAAAGAGCAAGGGCAGTGCACGGCTGTTTTGCGCCCTTTGTCTTGCAGATGTAGCTGACTCAAATCCTCCTTAATTAATATCTCACTAAGATCACAAGCCAGTTCGCTAACTCGTTTCGCTTTGACGGCATAATCTGGGTCATACTGTAGTTTTTCGCTGTAGTCTTTGACCATTGAGCCACAACCAGAAGCGCTAATGACAATAGCTTCTACGCCCGCCTCGATATGCGGCCACCAGGCATCGATATTGCGGCGCATAAACATCAGTCCCTCTTCATGGGCTGGCATGTGGTAACTGACGGCACCGCAGCAACCCGCTTTGGGCGCGCTAAATAAGCCAATGCCTAATTTATCAAGCACGCGAGCGGCCACAATATTAGTGTTTGGAGTCGCTGAGGGCTGCGCGCATCCTGCTAATACCAACATCCGCCGCATATGCTGCTGGGTCGGCAATGCGCGCTTAACTTGTTTTATCGGTACTTGTTGCTTTAAATCATGAGGCAAAAAGGCGCGAAACAGTTGTCCCAAGCGTAATAAAGGTCCGAAGCGATTGGGGTAGGGCAGAATACGGCGTATCAACCAGCGAAGCAGCTTCTGTTGTAACGGTCTCTCAAGTTGCTCCTCCATAATGCCGCGGCCTATTTCAGCCAAGCG